>CABSMB010000235.1 GCA_902478705.1 uncultured Collinsella sp.
ATGCGGCCCATCCACTCGGAGTCGCGCTTTGCCAGGTAATCGTTGACGGTAACGACATGCACGCCCTTGCCGGCGATAGCGTTGAGGTAGCCGGCCAGCGTGGAGACCAGGGTCTTACCTTCGCCGGTCTTCATCTCGGCGATATGGCCCTCATGAAGCGCCATGGCGCCGATGAGCTGTACGTCAAAGTGACGCATGCCCGTGATGCGCTTGGAAGCCTCGCGCACGGTGGCGAAAGCCTCGGGGAGCATGTCGTCGAGCGACTCGCCGTTGGCGTAACGCTCACGGAACTTATCGGTCTGGGCGCGGAGCTCCTCCTCGGTCATCTTCTCAAACTGGGGCTCAAGACCGTTGATCTGGTCAACGATCTTGTAGTAGCGCTTAAGGTCCTTATCGGATCCAAAGGACAGCAGCTTTGACATGAATCCCATGTGGTTTTCCTTTTTGGCCATCGCCCACGCCGTGCAGCTGCGGGCGAGTTAAACACAGATGATTGTACTTTAGCCAAACAAGGCGCGGCCTATACGGTCGACCTCGACCGCCACGTAATAACTACGACCAACCTGCCAAAAAGGGACAGGTCTATATTGGCAGGCTTTATCTGGGCAAACGCCGTCACTCTGCCATTTGGTGCAAACCAACCCGTCCCCTTCGCACCAATCTGGTGCAATGGGAACGGGTTAGCCTGCACCAATAAAAAGAAAAGGGCCGCGCACCCAAATGGATACGCGGCCCTTTAGCCACGAATGCGAGCGATTCCTCGGCGAGCTATTTACTCAGCAGCCTCGGTGGTCTCGGCCTCGGCAGCGGCCTCCTCGACGGGAGCCTCTGCGGGAGCCTCGGCGGCCTGCTTGGCAGCCTCCTCGGCAAACTTAGCAGCACGCTTGGCCTTCTCGGCAGCCTTAGCCTCAGCGGCGGCCTTGCGAGCGGCCTCGGCCTCAGCAGCCTTGGCAGCCTTGGCAGCCTTGGCCTCCTCGGCCTTCTTGAGCTGGGCGGCAGCGGCGCCACCGAACTTGTCGGCGAAGCGCTGGACGCGTCCACCGGTGTCGACGAACTTCTGCTGGCCGGTGTAGAACGGGTGGCACTCGTTGCAAAGCTCGACCTTCATCTCGGACACGGTAGCGTGCGTCTTGAAGGTGTTGCCGCAGGAGCACGTCACCGTGCACTCGACATACTGGGGATGGATACCCTGCTTCATGGTAGGACTCCTTATTGGTCAGGCGCTGGTTACCGATCAGCGCATAAGGCGTCTTGGTTTCCGACCAAGACAACAAACTCGGCTATGGTACCACGGCGCCGCGCGTCCCACAAAAGGTTCACGGTCTTTGCTCAATGCGATATGCCCAACCGCAGCGAGCACACACCCTATCGCACCTTCACCCATGTTGCAGACGTGTAACGCCGCAGTAAGCACGCCCCTTTTGGCGCCAGACAGGTACAATGATGAACACTGTACCGTAGCGGAGCGCCCCGCGCGCGCCGCAACCACGCGAAAGGGTTTCCCATGGCCGAGATCTCGTCCTCCCGTATCGTCATCACCGTCCTTGGCAAGAACCGTCCCGGCATCGTCGCCGGCGTCACCCGCGTTCTGGGCGAGGCCAACGTCGACATCCGCGACATTACGCAGTCCATTATCGAGGACATCTTCACTATGACCATGTTGGCCGACACCGCCGAGTCCAAGCTCGACTTCGCCGAACTCCAGAAGGCGCTGGCCGAGGCCGGCGAGCTTTCGGGCGTCAACGTGTCCATCCAGCGCGAGGATGTCTTTAACTTTATGTACCGCCTGTAGCGAACAAGCCGCTCGGGGCAGCTTGACGTCATATCGTCCAAGCGCGCGGCCCCCAAGCGGACCGGAGAGGAGCGCGTATGGCCTACGACGCCAAGAAAATCTACTACCGCTTCGACGATCACCTGAGCCGCCTGGTTCTGGATTACGAGGCGAGCCGTCAGATTTCGCCCGAAAGCGAAAACCTCTACCACGGCCTGCCGACCGCCCCGTACGACGAGGGCTTGTTCGTGGAGCACAACGTCAAGCGCGGCCTGCGCAATGCCGACGGCTCGGGCGTGGTCGCGGGCCTCACTCGCATCTCGGATGTGCACGGCTACAACAAGGTCGACGGAAAGGTCGTGCCCGATCAGGGCAAGCTCACGCTTCGCGGCTACAGCATCGAAGACCTGGTCAACAACGCCCAGGCCGAGGATCGCTATGGCTACGAAGAGGTCGCCTACCTGCTCATCACGGGCTCGCTGCCCACCAAAGAGGAACTGGGTGCTTTTAGGCATCTGAGCGACGAATACGTCCGCGAGTTCCCCATGACCACGGTGTCGTCGAGCATCATGAATGTGCTTCAGCGCGCCGTGCTGCTGCTCTACGCCTTCGACGCCGAGCCCGACGCCATTACACCCGAGCACGAAATCGACGTCGCCATCTCCATGCTCGCCCGTCTCCCCCGCATCGCCGCCTTCGCGCATATGGCCTCGGTCGCCAAGCGCCGCGGCTCCGAGGTTCATGTACCGCACCCCACACCCGGCCTCTCCACCGCCGAGACCATCCTGCAGGTGTTGCGTGGCGGCATGGCATTCACCCGCGACGAAGCCATGCTGCTCGACGTGATGCTCATGCTGCATGCCGAGCACGGCGGCGGCAACAACTCCACGTTCGCCTGCCGTGTGCTGTCCTCCTCGGCCACCGACCCGTATTCCGCCTACGCCGCGGCTATCGGCTCGCTCAAGGGCCCGCGCCACGGCGGTGCCAATGCCAAGGTCGTGTCTATGCACGAGGACATCCGCGCGCATGTTTCCAACTGGGAGGACGAGGACGAGGTCGCGGCCTACCTGGGCAAGATTCTCGACAAGCAGGCCTTCGACGGCACGGGCCTCATCTACGGTATGGGCCACGCCGTCTACACGCCTGTCTCTTATACACATCTCCGAGCCCACGAGACTAAGGCG
>CABSMB010000236.1 GCA_902478705.1 uncultured Collinsella sp.
ATCCCAACCTGCCGCTCATCGCACCGGGCGGCAAAACACCCGAGAGCATCCGCGAGACCATCGCTGCCGGCGCCAACGCCATCATCTGGACGCCGCCTTCGGCCCAGCAGCTGCAGACTGACATGATGCAGCGCTACCGCAAGATGAAGGAAGACGCCACGCCCGTCATCTCGCGCGACGATGTACCCATCATTGACCAGGTCGCCGCCGCCGAGGTCAGCCAGGTCGAGAATATGAATCCCGACGTGCCGATTCCCGACGAGGTCATCGAGCGCGTCGCCTCTATCCACGATCATATCGAGGAGCGTCGCGCCAACCGCGGGCTCAAGCCATCACTCCACGGCTTCTTCTTCCGCGGTAAAAAACGTTAACCGCACCAACAAGGCCCGCCCCACTAACGTGAGACGGGCCTTGTTGCGCTTGAGGGACCGCGCAGCAACGTGGTGGGACAATTAGTCCACGCGCTTGTCGCCCATAAAGAAGAGCGCTACCGTACCAGGTCCGGTGTGCGAACCGATCAGAGCACCGATATCGTTGATCTCAATCTTGCCTTTGAGCTGCGGAACCTGTTCCTCAATCAGCGCCGCAACTGCCTCGGCATCCTCGCGGCACGCCGAATGGGACAAGATGCACTTACCCGAATAATCCGCACCGTCCTGCACGTGTGCCGTCATGGTCTTAGCCATCTCGGAAATCGCGCGCTTCTTGGTGCGGATCTTCTCGCGCGGAGACAGCTTGCCATCGCAATCGACCGTCATAAGCGGGCAAATCTTGAGCGCCGTGCCAATGATCGCACTCGCGGCCGAAATGCGCCCACCGCGGAGATAGCTCGACAGGTCGGTCGAGAAGAACCAGTGATGCAGATTGAGCTTGTGCTCCTCGATCCAGGCAGCCGTCTCGTCGAGTGAAGCCCCGCCATCGCGCACGTCGGCGGCATATTCCACCAGCAGGCCAAAGCCCGAAGCCGCGGCCAGCGAATCGATAACGCGCACCTTACCGCCCTCGGGATAGCGATCGGCAAGCATCTGCGCGGCAACGCAAGCCGATCCATACGTTCCCGAAATACCCGACGACAACGTCAGGTGCAGCACGTCTTTACCCTCGGCAACGAACGGCTCCCAAAACTCCTCGTACTCACCCACGCTTACCTGAGACGTCTTGGGCATGGCGCCCGCGGCAATCTGGGCAAAAAACTCGTCCGGCGTAATCGACTGATACAGATCGTCCGTATAGACAACATCGTCGATCTCGTAATGAAAACACACGACAGGGATATTGCGCGACGCAAAGAACTCGCGGGTTCGGTCGGCAGCGGATTCACAGGTCAGGACAAAATCACTCATATGAGGCTCCTTACGTATTGCTGTGCAAATTATCGCACAGCAAGCCTAAATACGATACAAATGTCCACTATTTACCAATTCGAACAATTTGCATTGAGTATCTTTATCATGAACATCCCCATTACCGCCGTAGGCCAATATAGGCAAAAACACCCCCTTCGCCTCCACTCAACCGACACATCTACCTCCACTAAATCGATTTACCAAACCGTTCAGCCGACAATTCAGCCACCGGCGCAAAATCGAAACAAACCCGGCGCATACTGATAAACGCTTGACACTGTTTATCAGTTTTACCAACCCCATCGGAAGGTGTTTCATGGTCGCATTCGATCGCAATCCGCAAGACTTCAAGTATCTGCGTCTGCTATCGAGACAGTTCCCCACCGAGCAATCCGCGTTTACCGAGATCATCAATCTCTCGGCCATCCTCAACCTGCCCAAGGGCACCGAGCATTTTATGAGCGATGTGCATGGCGAGTACGAAGCCTTTATGCACATCCTCAATAACTGCTCGGGCGTCGTGCGCGAGCATGTCGACGAGATCTTTGGCGACACGCTCTCCTTTGACGAGAAGGGCGAACTGTGCACGCTCATCTACTACCCGCGCGAGAAGATCGAGCTGGTCCGCAGCCAGCGCGAGGACTCGCCCACCTGGTACAAGACGATGCTCGACCAGCTCATCATGGTCGCCCGCTCGCTTTCGAGCCGCTACACGCGCTCCAAGGTGCGCAAGGCCATCCCGCGCGACTACGCCTATATCATCGACGAGCTGCTGCACACGCACCCGGACGAGAACAACTACCGCGTGCGCTATCACGAGCGCATCGTGGAATCCATCCTGGAGACCGCCAGCGCCGACGACTTCATCGAGTCGCTCGCCTCGCTCATCAAGCGCCTGGCCGTCGATCACCTGCACCTGGTGGGCGACATCTTCGACCGCGGCGGCGGCGCGGCCAAGATTATGGATCGCCTGCTCACCTACCATTCGCTCGACATCCAGTGGGGCAACCACGACGTGCTGTGGATGGGCGCTGCGGCCGGCGAGCCCGCCTGCATCGCCACGGTCCTGCGCAACAACCTGCGCTACGACAATTACGAGATCCTCGAGAACGATTACGGCATCTCGCTGCGCGAGCTCGTCGCCTTCGCCGATGCCACCTACACCGCCGGCGAATCCATCACCCCGCTGATCAAGGCCATCAACGTGCTGCTCTTTAAGCTCGAGGGCCAGATTATCCAGCGCCACCCCGAGTTCGACATGACCGACCGCCTGCTGCTCGACAAGATCGACCACGACGCCGGTACGGTTACCCTCGCCGATGGCAGCGTGTGGCCGCTCACGACTAACGACTTCCCTACCGTCGACCCGGCGGACCCCTACACGCTCACGCCTCAGGAACAGCACATCATCGACAAGCTCGTGTCCGAGTTTGTCACCGCCGATCATCTGCATCGCCATATCGATTTCCTCTACACCCACGGCTCGATGTACAAGGTCACCAACGGCAACCTGCTGTTCCATGGCTGCGTGCCGCTCCACGAGGACGGCACCTTTAGCAGCATGAACTGCCTGGGCACCTGGCACGC
>CABSMB010000237.1 GCA_902478705.1 uncultured Collinsella sp.
TACCCAATACCCGCCGCCTCGGCCATCTCAATTACAGCCGACTCGCGCTCTGCATCCACAAGCATCCGTGTAGACACGCGGTCGCCCAAGGGGCCTGCAGCCTCGCAGGTCGAGAGCTCACCACCGCATGCGGCGATGGCGTCGAGCGTTCCCTCGCCACCATCCGCCAGCGGCAATACGCGCACCTCGGCATCGGGCCACACACGGTGCACACCTTCGGCAACCGCCGCCTCCGCCTGTGCACTCGAAACGCTGCCCTTAAAGGAATCAATCGCCAGCAGCACGCGGCGGGGCCGGCGCTGCACGGGGCCAAAGTCGAGCGCTTCATCGGCAAGATTCTCGACACCCGCAAGCGCCTCGGCATGGGCGGCATGTGCCTCAAGAACAACCCCACAACCGCAGCCAGCACCATCGGCGCCACGCAGCCCACTAAAATAGTCGCTCAACACCTCACGACACTCATCCGCCAGCACGCCGGCGGTCACATTAAACCGATGGTTCAGGCGCGAATCGGCATTGAGGTCGTATAGCGACCCCAGAGCACCCGCTTTAGCATCGGCCGCGCCGTACACGCAGCGCCCCACGCGCGCGTTAACCATAAGCCCCGCGCACATGCAGCAGGGCTCGAGCGTCACGTAGACCGTACAATCGGAAAGGCGCCAGCGACCGAGCGACTGAGCGGCGGCGCATAGGGCCGCAAACTCGGCATGCGCCGAAGGATCCTGGTCGAGCTCGCGGCGATTATGCGCCCTCGCGACGATCTCACCCGCGCGCACCGCTACGGCACCGATCGGCACCTCGCCCACCGCCGCGGCGGCGCGCGCCTCGGCCAGCGCCTCGCGCATGAACTTCTCGTCGATTTCGGTGATCGTCATCGTTCGCCTTCCCTGTTGCAAATTCAAAACGATGCTATCATTACGTCTCACGGAGAGATGGCAGAGCGGTTGAATGCGGCGGTCTTGAAAACCGTTGAGCGCGAGAGCGTTCCGGGGGTTCGAATCCCCCTCTCTCCGCCACTCTTAGTGGCTCACCGGCGTCATGGTCCGCTCGAACAGCGCATCGACCACGTCGGCGATTTCGGATCGGCGCTCTAGTACGTGGCCCGATTCCCACCACATGGTAAAAAGCCGAATAATGCCACCGGCGACAAACTCAGACGTTGTCTCGAGCGATACGGGCGCGAGCGCGTCCTCGTCAAGCGCGCTCATCACGCGCCCGCGTATGGAGAGCGCGATGCGGTCGCAAATCATGCTGGTCAGCATACCCGACATGCTGCTCGCCAAAATGTTATCCATGAGCTGCTCATGCGCCAGGATCAGATCCATAGCATCGGCGAACACTTCGTGGCGAAGCGCGCGCACGTCCTCGGCGCCCTCCGCGCCATCCGCATCGGCCCGCTTTTGCGGCAGGCCCGACATGAGTTCATCGATATAGAAGGCAAAGTAATCGTTTTTGTCGCGGAAGTGCTTGTAGAACGTCGTCCGACGAATCATAGCGCGGTCACACAGCATGGCAACCGTCACGTCCTCAAACCGATGCTCTTCGAGCAGCTCAGTAAAGGCCTCGAACAGGGCCCGATAGGTTTTCTTGATGCGAAGGTCCATACGTATCGCCCTCCTCAAGGAAAAGACAGCACTCACTAATCTGTCGCATATCTTACACCTGTATCGCCCACCCCCTGGCGAATGGCCTCACCTTGGTGGAAACATAACGCTTACCGGAAAGTTCGGTATCGCCAAAGGTTGCGGGTATACTAGTAGCGTTACACCAACGGCAGCCGGCGGAAGACGCCGCGGCCATTCGAAACGGAGACACCATGATTCCCGTCATCATCGGTATCGTTGTTGTCGTTGTGATTGTCTGCGCCATCGCCGGCATCTACAACAACATGGTCACCAAGCGCAATCGCATTGATAACGCCTGGCAGAACATCGACACGCAGCTGCAACGCCGCAACGACCTGATCCCTAACCTGGTCGAGACCGTCAAGGGCTACGCCAAACACGAGCAGGACACGCTCGCCGCCGTGGTCAACGCGCGCAACGCAGCCGTGAGCGCCACCACGCCCGAAGCCAAGATGGAAGCCGACAACGTGCTGACCGGCGCCCTGCGCCAGCTCTTCGCCGTGGCCGAGGCTTACCCCGATCTTAAGGCGAACACCAACTTTACGCAGCTCCAAGCCACGCTCGAAGACACCGAGAACAAGGTGAGCTACGCGCGCCAGAGCTACAACGACTGTGTGCTTAGCTACAACAACGCCATCCAGACCTTCCCGGCCGTCATCTTTGCCGGCATCTTCCAGTTTAAGGAGCGTCAGGGCTTCGAGGCCGCCGAAGCTGCCCGCCAGGCACCGACCGTCAAGTTCTAACAGATCTGCAGCATATCCTCAATCGGGTATATGCATAAACCGCCCCGTCGAATGCATACTTCGACGGGGCGGTTTCCTTTGTCGCAAAGGTCCCCCTCTAAGCACCGTGCATTTTTGGGAGTATTCAGCATGCCCGACAGCTTCGGGCGCCACGATAAATGCCAAAGACCGCGAATATCCCCGCAAATCAAACGCTGCCAGCCCATAACCCCGCCCATCATCCGTGGAAAACATCGATAAATCCCGATTTTTCGCCCGAGGTCGGTATGCAGGGGCCTTCGATTGCAGAATACTCGCAAAAATGCACGTCGCCACCGCCCCCACATGGCGCAAACCAAAACAAACGCGCGGCCAAAAGGCCGCGCACCATCTTTATTTCAGATCTATATTGCCCGTAACGGCAGCGCCGAGGTAACGCAGGCCCGAAGGCGACCTTCCTTTCCGGCGCACTCCGCAGGACGAAAGAACCCCCGCCGCACGTAGTGTGAACTGCCTCCCATTTCTTGGACATGAGAAATGGGAGGCTTTTATGCGTGTCGA
>CABSMB010000238.1 GCA_902478705.1 uncultured Collinsella sp.
ATGATCGCGGCATCGATCTTATGCACGACCGGGACAAACTCCGCCGTCGGGTCCTCGTGCGGATTGGCGGTGTAGAGGCCGTCGATGTCCGAAAGCGTCACGCACAGGTCCGCCGAAACCAGGCAGCTCACGAGGGCCGCGAGCGTATCGTTATCGCCGAACTTGATCTCGTCGACGGTGACGGTGTCGTTCTCGTTGACGACCGGCACCACGCCCAGCTCCACCAGGCGAAGCAGGGCATCGCGCGCATGCAGGTAGGACGTGCGACGTGCCGTGTCGTGACGCGTGAGCAGCACGAGCGAGGTAAGCAGGTCGCGCGCATGGAACTCCTCGTCGTAGGCCGACGAGATGATGCACTGGCCGGCCGAAGCGCATGCCTGCAAGCTCGGCAAATCGCCGACCGGCTTGCGGTCGAAACCCAGCACGGGATAACCGCACGCAATGGCACCCGAACTCACCACGACCAAGCGCCAGCCAAGCTTGCGCAGGGCCGCGGCCTGATCGGCCAGGCCACCGATAAAGGCACGATTGACCTTACCGTCGGCACCCACCACCGTGGACGAGCCGATCTTTACCACCATCGTTTTATAAGAAGTCGTCATACGTCAAACCAATCGAATGTCGAGCGTTCGGGCGAGCTAAAGCAGCCGGGCCACCTGGTATGGGACGGACGAAAATGATCCGTTTTCCTCCGTCCCCTTCGGATCATTTTGCCCAGGGGAAGGCGGATGCCGCAGCCATGTTCTTGCGCACGAGCTCGTCGCGCACCTGGGCCAGGCCCTGCTCCATGCCCACCACGTAGGTCTGCGGATACAGGAAGCGCTTGTAGGCAGCGTCCAGATGATCGAGCGCCCAGGCGCAGCGGTCGCGAGCATCCTCGATGCTCTCACGCGGAGCAACCGCACTGCCGTTGCGCACGATCGGCACCAGCAGCTCACGATACTCAAGCTCGGAGACATTAGTCACCAGGGCGGCGTCGTTCACAGCCACCAGGGTATTGCCGCGCGCGGCGCCCTCCCCCGCCAGATGGTCCTCGTCATAGATCATGTCGCAGACCGGGCCACCAAAGCCATCGTAATAACGGCGCACGCGCTGCACGCCGGGGATCGTGCGCTTGTAGGGCTGCTCGGAAAGCTTCACCACCGGCGTCCACGGATCCGCCTCGCTTGCGCGACGGGCCGAAAGCTTGTACACGCCGCCCAGCGCCGGCTGATCGTAGCAGGTCGCGAGCTTGGTGCCCACGCCAAAGCTATCGATGGGCGCGCCTTGGTCGAGCAGGGACTGAATCGTATACTCATCCAGGTCGTTGGAGACCGAAATCCCCACATAGGGCAGACCCTCGGCGTCAAAACGGCCGCGAACATACTTGGAGAGCTTGGCCAGGTCGCCGGAGTCGATACGGATAGCCGACAGGCGCTCGCCCGCGGCCTCCATCTCCTTGGCAACCGTAATGGCATGCTCGCAGCCCTCGCGCACGTCGTACGTGTCGATGAGCAGCGTGCAGTTCTTGGGGCTCGACTTGGCAAACGCACGGAAGGCCTCGAGCTCGGAATCGAAGCTCATCACCCAGCTGTGCGCATGCGTGCCAAAGACGGGAATGCCGTAGCGGCGCCCGGCCAGCACGTTGGACGTGGACGAGCAACCCGCCACGTAGCTCGCGCGCGCAACGGCCAGGCCGCCGTCGGGACCCTGGGCGCGGCGCAGGCCAAACTCGGCGACGGGGCGACCATCGGCCGCCAACACCACGCGCGCCGTCTTGGTGGCGACGAGCGTCTGGAAGCCGACGATGTTGAGCAGCGCGGTCTCGAGCAGCTGGCACTCCAGCGCCGGGCCGGTCACACGCACCATGGGCTCGCGCGGAAAAACGAGCTCGCCCTCGGGCACGGCGTCGATGTTCACGTGCGCGCGGAAGTTGCGCAGGTAGTCGAGGAATGCAGGCTTAAACATCGCGCCGCCGGCAGGAGCCTGGAGCGACGCAAGGTAGTCGATGTCCTCGGGCGTAAAACGCAAATTCTCGACGAGCTCGGGCAGCTCGGCGGGGCCGCACATGACGGCATACGCGCTGCCAAACGGATGATCACGGTAAAACGCCGTAAAGCAACCCTGCTCATTGGCCTTGCCGCTCTCCCACAGGCCTTGGGCCATAGTGAGCTCGTACAGATCGGTGAGCATTGCGATGTCGGTGGGATGCGAGGTGTCGGTCAAAGCCATGGGGCGACCTTTCGGATGCGTTGTGCAGAGGTTGAGGGTTGGGCGAGGCGGGCGTGCGGGCATGGCGCCCGGCGCGGGTCGATTAGTGCAGGCCCATGCTGCCCGTGATCGTGTAGAACATAAAGACGGCAAACGCGATGAGGGCGAGCACGATGATGATCTTTTGAGCCGGAGCCATGCCCGGAATCTCGTTCTCGCCCGTAGGCTCCTTGGAGGTGACCATACGCTGGGCAAAGGTCATCTCGTCGCGGTTCGGCTTGGGCTCGGCGGGCTTGGGGCGAGGGGCCTTTTTGGGTTGAGGCTTGGGCGCAGTGGGCGCGGGTTTCGCGGCGGTGGGCTTGGGCGCAGCCGCAGTCTTCGCAGCGGCCTCCTCGGCCTTCACACGCTCGGCACGCAGGGCGGCCAGCTCCTCACGCTCGCGACGGGCCTCTTCCTGGGCCTCGCGACGAGCCTTCTCGGCGCGGAGCTCTTCCAACTCGGCGCGCTCCTCGGCAGACAGTGGTTGGGACTCAAGCTCGGCCATGGTACAGCCCTTTCTTTCAAAAAAAGCCGCCGACACAATGTCAGCGGCTTATCAAATCCAAGGGTGGAGACGAAGGGAGTCGAACCCTCGGCCTCTGCCATGCGACGGCAGCGCTCTCCCAACTGAGCTACGTCCCCAGGACAAGTTGATATTTTACCTACGGCTCCCCCAC
>CABSMB010000239.1 GCA_902478705.1 uncultured Collinsella sp.
CCCGAGATCTCGATGTTGCCGTCGGCCCAAATCGCATTGTCTTTGATAGAGCTTGCCTCTACCTTGCCGCCGCCCTTTATGATGAGGTTCTCGTTAGCATCGATACCCTGATCCTCGGTGGCCTTGGCGGTGACGGTTCCGCTGCTGTCGATCGTGATGTTGCCGTCGGCCCTGATGCCATCCGAATCGCCCGTGGCGTTAACGTTTCCCGAGCCCTTGATGGTGACATCGCCCCCGGCATCGATGGCATCGTGCTCGGTGCTCGTGGCGTTGACAGTGCCAGCGCCGTCGATGTTGATGTTGCCGACGGAAGTGATGGCGTCACGAGAAGATGTCACGTTGAGCGTGCTGGACGCGTCGCCCTGAATATTAAGCTCGGCGTTCTCGTTCGCGCCATCCTTAACCTTGATGCCGCGGCCGTCGTCGTTAGTGACGGTGTTGTTGCCCTCGTAGCTCACGTTGAGCTTGCCCGCTGCCTCGATCGCGCCGCCGTTATAGCCGTTGAGCTTCATGTCGTCGGCGCCGTCCCAGGCCCAGGTGCCGGCCTCGTCGCCCGCTGCAGTGCCGGCGTTGTACTGGGTGCCGCCAACGTCGATCCATTCGGCGGCAAGCGAGATGCTCGGCATGAGCAACGAGCTCACCGTAAGCGCGCATACGGCGCCTACAACGATGCGGCGTGTCACGCGGCGCCAGCTGCCGTGTGCGAGCAGCGTGCGACGGCGCACGTCGGGCTCGACAAAATGGGCTCCAGAGGTTTTGTCATTGCGCTTGGGGGTCGTGAACAAGGCGGCCATGGTTACTCCCATCCTCATAGGGCCTATGCGATTACGCCCAGCATATCTGCAGGATGTAGCCGGCGGTAGTGCCGTTTGGAGGGCAAAATGTCCAAAACTTGGGAAGCAATACATCGCGCGTCCGTGCGTTGCCTGGCTTTAAAAGAAAAGCGCGGAGCCGCTCGATGCGACTCCGCGCTTTAGTGTTCTGCTTTGGCAGCTTTGCCGTTACGCTACAAAGAAGTAGACGAGGAAGGCGAGGGCTGCGATCCACATGAGCGGCTTGATCTTGGAGGCCTCGCCCTTAAAGAGCGCGACGATCACATAGGCGATAAAGCCCAGGCCAATACCGGCAGAGATGGAGTAGGTGAAGGGCACGCCGGCGACAATCATGAACGCCGGGAAACCCTGCGACACGTCGGACCAGTCGATCTCGGAGGCCTCGCTCATCATGAGGTAGCCTACGTAGACCAGAGCACCGCAGGTGGCGGCGCTGGAAACGATGGTGACGATGGGGGAGAAGAACGCGGCGAGAATGAACAGCACGCCGGTGGTGACGGAGGTGAGGCCCGTGCGGCCACCGTCGGCAGCGCCAGAGGTGGACTCGACGAAGGTGGTGATGGAGGAGACGCCCATGAAACCGCCCACAGCAGCGGCGGCGGAGTCGACGATCAGGATCTCCTTGATATTCTCGACGTTGCCGTCGTCGGTGAGGAACTCGCCCTGCTTGGCCACGGCCATCGCGGTGCCCATGGTGTCGAAGAAGTCACTCATGAGCAGCGAGAACGAGATGACGAGGAGCGCGGGGTCGGTAAGGACCTTGACGATGGCGGGCACGCCGCCGGCGTCGGCGATGGGGCCACCGATGCTCGAGAAGTCGAGCGGGGCGATGATACCGGTCGGAGCCTGGGTCACACCTAGGGGGATACCGGCGATGACTGCGACGACGATGCCGATGAGCAGCGAGCCGGGGACGTTGCGGCAGGCGAGGGCGACCGTCACCAGGATGGAGATGATGCCGACGATGAAGGTGGGGGAGGTGATGTCACCCAGACCGACGAGTGTACCGGCGCCAGCGGTGATAATGCCGGCATCGCACAGGCCAATCATGGCGATGAACAGGCCCAGACCCACCGAGATGGCGTGACGCAGGACAACCGGGATGGCGTCCATGATGGCCTCGCGCAGGCCACAGAGCACGAGCAGCAAGATGACGATACCCTCGAGGAAGATGACGCTCATGGCCACGTGCCAGTCACCGCCGCAGACGGTGGTGGCGATGCCAGCGATCATCGCGTTGACGCCTAAGCCCGACGCGCAGGCGAGCGGGCGGTTGGCGAAGATGCCCATGCAGATGGTCATGATGCCGGCGCCCAGGCAGGTGGCGCAGGCGAGCGCTCCCGCATCGATGCCAGCGCCCGAGAGCACCGCGGGGTTGACGGCGATGATGTAGGCCATCGCCAGGAATGTTGTCAGTCCAGCGCGGAGTTCGGTCCCGATTGTGGACTTGCGCTCGCTGACGTGAAATAGTTCGTCCATGCATACCCTTTCCTTGTTCGGCCCCGAGTTTAGGCCGATTGACACGAACTCACCCACTATAGCCCCTTTACGACGCTGTTGTTCCTCGCATGTTGATGTTCGGCGCTTTGTAGCAGACGGACGGTATTTTTCGCATGAGAATGTGTGGGTACCGTATACTTAAGCGGTTACAACGACCCCTATGGAGGAACGTATGATTAAAGAGCTTTGCCACGACGAGGCTATCCTGTCCCAGCGTTGCGAGGTTGCGACCGTCGAGGACGAGTCGGTTGCTCAGGACCTGATCGATACCATCAAGTCGCTCGACGATGCCGGCTGCCTTGCCGCTAACCAGATTGGCGTTACCAAGAAGGTTTGCGTCTACCTGGACGATGCCGGCGAGCCCCACGTGCTCTACAACCCCCGTCTGGTGTTTGGCCTGGGCGCCAGCAAGATGGAGGAGAGCTGCCTGACGCACGAGGAGGTCACCAAGTCCACGCGCTATATCAAGTGTAAGGTTGCTTATGACGTGATCGTTGACGGCAAGATGCGCGAGCGCAAGCAGGACTTTGTGGGCTTCGAGGCACAGATGGTCCAGCATATGAT
>CABSMB010000240.1 GCA_902478705.1 uncultured Collinsella sp.
AGATTACGGACAGCAACGCGCTTGCTGTACTCGTCAACGTGACCGAAGTCGCCAATGCCCACGGACTCGGCAACATTGGCGCCGGTGGCCATAGCGAGCTTCATGGCCTCCTCGACGTTGTCGCGATCCCTGTACCACTTGTGCAGGAATGCAGCGAGGGTGCAGTCGCCGGCGCAGACGGAAGAGACCAGCTTGATGTTGAACTCACGCTTGGCGTACCAGATGTCCTCGCCGTTGGAGAAGTAAGCGTCGCCGCGGCTGCCACGGGTGAGCAGCACGTTCTGAACGCCAGCGTCGTGAGCCAACTTCATGGCAACGCGGACCTCGTCGTCGGTGTCGACCGGCACGCCGAAGATGGCCTTCATCTCGTGATGGTTCGGCTTGATGAGCAGCGGCTTCTTGTGAGCGAGCTCCTTGAGCTTGTCGGAGGACAGGTCCAGGACGACGTCAGCACCACGGGCCTGAGCGTGCTCCATGACCTGAGCCAGGAAGTCGGGCGTAGCTTTGGGAGGCACGGAACCGGAGACAATCAGGCACTCAAGATCGCCCGCAGTGTCCAGGATGTTGTAGAGCTCCTTCTGGTGCTCCGGCGTAATCGGAGCGCCGGGGTTAAGGATGCCGTACTCGTGCTGGCCATCGTTGACGTAGGTGTTGATACGCGTGATGCCGTCGGTCCAGACCGGGCGGCACAGGCAACCCAGGTTCATGACCTCCTCGACGATGAACTTGCCCGTGAAGCCGGCGAAGAAGCCGAGCGCGACGGTGTCGACGCCCATCTTCTTAAAGGCGAAGGACACGTCGAGGCCCTTGCCGTTAGCCGTGTAGCTGGCCGAGCCGGTGCGGACATTCTCGTCAGGCTCGAGCGGAGAACTCGAGACCGTCATGTCGACAGCCGGATTAGCGGTTAGCGTGTAGAACATTTACAGTACCCCCTGTATATGTGAGGGCCGCGTGGCCGGCCCATTCCAACCACGCGGTTACCTCTGATACCAAATTAGCGAGCTGCAGACTCGAGCAGTGCCTTGACCTCGGCGGCAGTGTTGCAGGCGAGAGCCTTCTCGGCGAGCTCGTCGCACTCGGCCTTGGTCCACTGGCTGATGGTCTTACGGGCGCGCAGGATCGACGGAGCGCTCATCGAGAACTCCTCCAGACCCCAGCTGATCAGCAGCGGCTCGAGCAGCGGATCGGCAGCGGCCTCGCCGCACATACCGACCATGATGCCGGTCTTCACGCCGCTCTCGATGATGTTCTTGAGCGAGCGAAGCACGGCGGGATAGTAAACCTGGTACAGGTTGGAGATGGTGTCGTTGCCACGGTCGGCGCACATGGTGTAGCCGATCAGGTCGTTGGTGCCGATGGAGAAGAAGTCGGCGACCTCGGCAAGGCGGTCAGCGAGCAGCGAAGCGGCGGGCGTCTCGACCATGATACCGACCTCGATGTTCTCGTTGAACTTGCGACCCTCTTCGGTCAGCTCGGCCTTGCACTGCTCGACGAGCTCCTTGACGGCCACGACCTCCTCGACGCAGGTGACGAGCGGGATCATGATCTTGACGTCACCAAAGGCGCTGGCGCGCAGCAGGGCGCGGAGCTGGACCTTGTACTGGTCGGGGTTGGCGAGGCAGTAACGCACGGCGCGGAAGCCCATGAAGGGGTTGTCTTCCTTGACCATGTGCAGATACGGGATCTCCTTGTCGCCGCCCACATCGAGCGTGCGGATGATGACCGGAGCGCCCTTGAGCGCGCTGGCGACCTTGCGGTAGGCGTTGAACTGCTCCTCCTCGGAAGGAAGCTCAGCAGAGTCCATGAACAGGAACTCGGAGCGGAACAGACCGATAGCCTCGGCATCGTGATCGAGCGCGTTGGGCACGTCATCGGGGTTACCGATGTTGCAGGCGATGATCTTCTTGATGCCATCGGCAGTCACAGAAGGCTTGCCGCGGAAGGCCTCGAGAGCCGCCTTCTCGGCAGCGAAAGCCTCGGCCTTGGCGGTGTAGGCGGCGAGCGTCTCCTCGTCGGGATCGGCCTCGACGACACCCTTGCCACCGTCGACGACGACGGTCATGCCGTTGCGCAGTGCGGTGCAGCTGTTGGCAACCGAAAGGACAGCCGGGATCTCGAGGGCGCGCGCGATGATCGCGGAGTGCGACGTGCGGCCACCGGTCTCGGTGACGATACCGGCAACGTGGGCCTTATCGATCGTGGCGGTCATGGACGGCGTAAGGTCGTGCACGACAACGACGGTGTTCTCGGGCAGGACGGAGAGGTCGACGACCTCCTTGCCCAGCAGCTCGGCCAGAATACCGGTGCGGATGTCGGCGATGTCGGCCGCGCGCAGACGGAACATCTCGTCGTCCATGGACAGGAACATGTTCTCGAACATGGTCGAAGTGTCCATGAGCGCCTGCTCGGCGCAGGTACCGCCGTCAATGGCGGCGTTGATGGCGTCAGTCATGCCCGGATCCTGAGCCAGGACGATATGTCCGCTCATGATCTCGGCCTCGGCCTCGCCCACCGTCTCCTTCATGTGGTCGGCCTGAGCCTGGGTCTTCTCGCAGAAGACCGAAAGAGCAGTCTGATAACGCTCCTTCTCTGCGGCCGAATCAGCAACCGCGTGCGGTTCAAACGTCAAGTCGGGATCGACGGCGACCATGACGGTGCCGATACCGATGCCCTCGGATGCGTTGACTCCCTGATACATTCCCATTCCTCTCTCCGTGTCATGTGATAAAGCGTTTTGCCATACCCATGACAAAAGAGCGCAGCTACCTTGAACAGGTCACTGCGCCCCCAAGTATGAACTTAATTGTTCAACATGCGACCCGTTTGAGTTCTACTCGCCAAGACCGCTCTTGATGAGCTCGATGG
>CABSMB010000241.1 GCA_902478705.1 uncultured Collinsella sp.
CAACGGGCTCATCGAGCGCGTCGACGGTCAGCGTCTCCTCGGCAATCCAATCACGGTAGGGCTTTTCCTTGGCATAACGGGCGCGCAGCTCGTCGTTGTAGATGACGCGGCCGCGGGCAAAATCGACCTCGAGCATCTGGCCCGGCCCCAGACAGCCGCTCGTCAGGATGTTCTCGGGGCTTACCTCGATGGTGCCCACCTCGCTTGCCAGCATAAAGCGACCGTCGCGCGTCACATAATAGCGGGCGGGGCGCAGACCGTTGCGGTCGAGGGCGGCGCCCAGCGTGCGGCCGTCGGTAAAGGCGATGGCGGCCGGACCGTCCCACGGCTCCATGAGCATTGACTGGTAGGCGTCGTAGGCGCGGCGCTCCTCGCTCAGACTGTCGTTGTGGTCCCACGGCTCGGGCAGCAGCATGGATGCGGCACGCGTGAGCGGACGGCCGTTCATGACCAAAAACTCGAGCACGTTGTCCAAAATCGCGGAGTCGGAACCCTCGCGGTTGATGATGGGCATCACACGCTCAAGATCGTGCTGCAGTACGGGGCTGTACAGGTTGGGCTCGCGGGCGCGGATCCAGTTGACGTTGCCCTTGAGGGTATTGATCTCGCCGTTGTGGATGATAAAGCGGTTGGGGTGCGCGCGCTCCCAGCTGGGCGTGGTGTTGGTGGAGTAGCGCGAGTGGACGAGCGCCACGGCCGTCTTGACGGCGGCGTCGTTGAGGTCGATGAAGAAGCGGCGCATCTGCGTGGCGACCAGCATGCCCTTGTACACGATGGTGCGCGAGCTCATGGAGCACACGTAGAAGATCTTGTCGCGCAGGGCAAACTCGGCGTCGGCCTTCTTTTCGATGGTGCGGCGGCACACGTACAGGCGGCGCTCGAAGGCATCGCCGGCGGGCGTGTCGTCCGGACGGCCCAGGAAGGCCTGCAGGATAGTGGGCATGCAGGCGCGGGCCGTCTCGCCCAGGTCGTGCGGGTCGACCGGCACCTCGCGCCAAAAGAGCAGCGGCACGCCGGCCTCGGCGCAGCCCTCCTCAAACACGCGGCGGGCATCCTCTACGCCCTTGTCGTCCTGCGGAAAGAACAGCATGGCCACGCCATAGTCGCCCTCTGCCGGCAGAATCTGGCCGCACTTTTGAGCCTCTTTACGGAAAAAGTGATGCGGAACCTGGAACAGGATGCCAGCGCCGTCGCCGGTGTTCTTCTCGAGTCCCGTGCCGCCGCGGTGCTCCAAGTTGACCAGAATGGACAGCGCATCGTCCAGAATCTGGTGATGGCGCTCACCGTTGATATCGGCAAGCGCGCCGATGCCACATGCGTCGTGGTCGAATTCGGGGCGATAAAGGCCCTGCTGCTGAGCGGAATCTGCCTGCATCGCGATCCTCCCCTAGATATTAGACAGTCAGTTGAATAGGCATACTAGGAGCATCGCCGGCCCGTTGTGTTTCCCGCCCGTTTCGAAACAATCGCGTAACGCGCGCCCTGCGAGTGGACACCACCGACATCAAGGGCGACAACATAGGCCCCAAGTTCGGCCTGTAAGCTCGCCGCTTCAAACATCTCAATCTGTAACAGGAAGACCCAATTTCGACGACCTACCGTTACAGATTGAGATGTTTTTGAGAGACGGCTCCGAATGTCTCAATCTGTAACACGAAGGGCCGGTTTTGGCGGTCAGCTGTTACAGATCGAGATTTTCCATAGAACCATTTCATCCTGTCTTGATCTGTGACAGCTAGGTCCAATTTCCATCCCTAGTTGTTACAGATCAAGACATTTCGTCAGTCCCCTTTCACCATCCTATTCAAATACAGCAATTTTGTTAGTTATAGTTAACTTTTGAGCCTAAAACGGGTATCCTTTGCGGCGTCAAGCAAACGGCACGCAGGAGCGCACCATGCTCAACCATCTCAAACAACACTTTGGTTCCCGGCGCACCGGCGGTCACGGAGGCCTAGACATCGCACGGCATATCGGCCCCGGGCTGCTCGTCACCGTCGGCTTTATCGACCCGGGCAATTGGGCCTCCAATATGGCCGCGGGCTCGCAGTTTGGCTACGCGCTGCTGTGGATCGTCACGCTGTCCACGATCATGCTCATCGTGCTGCAGCACAACGCGGCGCACCTGGGCATCGCCACGGGCGCCTGTCTTGCCGAGGCCACGACACGTTATCTCCCCCGCTTCGTTGGGCGCACGGTGCTCGCCAGTGCCTATCTCGCGACCATCGCCACCGCCATGGCCGAAGTCCTAGGTGGTGCGATTGCCCTTCAGATGCTCTTTGGGCTGCCCGTGCGCGCCGGCTGCATCATCGTGGCGGCAGTATCGATGGCGATGCTCATGACAAGCTCCTACAAACGCGCCGAACGCTGGATCATCGCCTTCGTGGGCGTGGTGGGACTTTCGTTTTTAGCCGAGCTTGCACTAGTCAAGGTCGACTGGCCGCAAGCCGCCACAAGCTGGATCACACCCAGTATGCCCACCGGCTCGGCCGCGATTATCGTAAGTGTCCTAGGCGCGGTCGTTATGCCCCACAACCTCTTCCTGCACTCCGAGGTCATCCAATCCATGCACTTCGAAGGCCAAGGCGAGCAGGTTATCGAAGAACGTCTGCGCTACGAGCTCTTCGACACGCTCTTTTCGATGGGCGTGGGCTGGGCAATCAACTCGGCCATGGTCATCCTGGCCGCAACGACCTTCTTTGCGCACGGCATTGTCGTTGACGACCTCGCCGTCGCAGCGGCTACACTCTCCCCCATTCTGGGCCCGGCAAGCTCGACCATCTTTGCGGTGGCACTGCTGTTTGCAGGACTATCGAGTCTGTCTCTTATACACATCTGA
>CABSMB010000242.1 GCA_902478705.1 uncultured Collinsella sp.
CGGCGATGTCGTAGAAGCGGTTGATGAGGTTGGTGATGGTCGTCTTACCGGCACCGGTGGCGCCGACAAACGCGACCTTCTGGCCCGGCTTGGCAAACACGGACACGCCGTGCAGCACCTCGTGGTCGGGCGTGTAGCCAAAGTCGACGTTGTCCATGACCAGGTCGCCGCGCAGCGGCACGTACTCGATCTCGCCGGTTGCGCGGTGCGGATGTTTCCACGCCCACATGCCGGTGTGGTGGTCGGCCTCCTCGAGCTGCCAGGTATCGGGGTTCACCTGCGCGTTGACGAGCGTCACGTAGCCTTCGTCGGTCTCGGGCTTCTCGTCGATGAGCTCAAAGATGCGGTCGGCGCCGGCGAGGCCCATGACCACGGCGTTGATCTGCTGCGAGATCTGACCAATCTGTCCGCAGAACTGCTTGGTCATGTTGAGGAACGGCACCACGACGGCGATGGACAGCGCCATGCCCGAGATGCTCAGGTTGGGCACGCCCAGCGCCAGGAAAATGCCGCCTGCCAGTGCGACCAGCACGTAGAGCAGGTTGCCCAGGTTCATAAGGATGGGCATGAGGATGTTGGCGTACATGTTGGCCTTCTGCGAGACCTCGAAGAGCTTTTCGTTGCGCTCGTCAAAATCGGCCTCGGCGGCAGACTCGTGGCAGAATGCCTTGACGACCTTCTGGCCGTTCATGACTTCCTCGATATGGCCCTCGACCACGCCGAGCTCGGACTGCTGCGCAATAAAGAAACGCGCGGAGTTGGAGCCGAGCAGCTTGGTCATAAAGGTCATAAAGACGACGCCGGCCACAATGACCAGGCACATCCACACGCTGTAGTACAGCATGATAAAGAATACCGTGACGATGACGATGGTCGTCATGAGCAGGTTGGGCAGCGACTGGCTGATCATCTGGCGCAGCGTGTCGATGTCGTTGGTGTAGTGGCTCATGATGTCGCCGCGCTGGTGCGTGTCGAAGTAGCGAATCGGCAGGTCCTGCATGCGGTTGAACATCTTCTCGCGCAGCTTCTCGAGTGAGCCCTGCGTGACGATGGCCATGGCGCGGTTCCAGAAGAGCGAAGACAGGATGCCGACGCCGTAGATGCAGGCGAGGGTGGTCACGAGCTGTGCGATCTTGGGCTGTGCGGCTTCCCAATCGCCCGACTGCCACGATTCGCTAATAATCTGCAGGGCGCTCTGAAGGAAGGTCGCGCCGATGGAGTTGATGATGGCGCAGAGCACCACGCCGACGACGACGAGGGGCAAAAGCACGGGGTAGAAGCCAAAGAGCGTCTTGATGAGGCGCGACATGGTGCCGCCCTTGCGGTTGAGCGCGCGCTCGGCGGTCGTTGCCTTACTCATGTGCCTCGCCTCCTTCCTGGGTCTGAGCTTGCGTTGTGGATGCCTCGGTGTCGGCCTCGACGGCCCCTTCGCCCTCGGCAGACATCTTGTTTTGCGAGGTAAAGGTCTCGCGGTAGATCTCGCTCGTCTTAAGCAGCTCGTCATGGTTGCCGATCTGCGCGATGCGGCCGCCCTCCATGACGATGATGCGGTCTGCGTCCTGCACGGAGCTAATACGCTGGGCGATGATGAGCTTGGTCGTGTTGGGCAGATAGCTTGCCAACCCTGCGCGGATCTTGGCGTCGGTCTTGGTGTCGACGGCGCTGGTGGAGTCGTCCAGGATCAAGATCTTGGGGCGACGCAGCAGGGCGCGCGCAATGCATAGGCGCTGCTTCTGACCGCCGGAAACATTGGAGCCGCCCTGCTCGATCCAGGTGTCATAGCCTTTGGGGAAGCCGTCGACAAACTCGTCGGCGCAGGCCAGATGTGCCGCCTCGCGGACTTCCTCGTCGGTGGCGTTCGGGTCGCCCCAGCGCAGGTTCTCGGCGATGGTTCCGCTAAACAGCACGTTTTTCTGCAACACCATGGCCACTTGGTGGCGCAGCGCGTCTAGGTCATAGTCGCGCACGTCCATGCCGCCCACGCGCACGGTGCCCTCGGTGGCGTCGTACAGGCGGGCGATGAGGTTTACGAGCGTGGACTTGGCCGAGCCGGTACCGCCGATGATGCCGATGGTCTCGCCGCTCTTAATGTGCAGGTCGATATCGTCGAGCGCCTGGCGCTTCGCATGCGCAGAATACTTAAAGCTCACGTGGTCAAAGTCGATGGAACCGTCGACAACCTCGAGCACGGGCTCGGCGGGATCGGCGATCGTGGGCTCGGCAGCCAGCACCTCGGTAATGCGGTGTGCCGATTCGTCGGTCATGGTCACCATGACAAAGATCATCGACAGCTGCATCAGGCTCATGAGGATCTGGAAGCCATAGGTAAAGATCGAGGAGAGCTGGCCCACGTCGAACAGCGTGCCCTGGCTCGTGATGATGAGCTTGGATCCCAGGTAGATGATGACGACAAATGCGCCGTTGACGCAGATGTTCATCATGGGGTTGTTAAAGGCGAGCAGCTTCTCGGCGCGGGTGAAGTCCATCTGGACGTCGCGCGCGGCGGTGGCGAACTTCTCCTTCTCAAAGTCTTCGCGCACGTAGCTCTTGACCACGCGCATGCCGGTGACGTTTTCCTCGACGGACTCGTTAAGGGCGTCGTACTTGTGGAACACGCGCGAGAAGATGGGGCGTGCCTTAAAGATGATAAAGAACAGTCCAAAGCCCAGCAGCGGAATGATGACCAGGTAGACCATGGCAACGCTGCCGCCCATGATAAACGCCATGGTAAAGGCGAAGATCAATACCAGCGGCGCACGCACGGCGATACGGATGATCATCATAAAGGCCTGCTGCACGTTGTTGATGTCGGTGGTCAGACGCGTGACGAGCGAGGAGC
>CABSMB010000243.1 GCA_902478705.1 uncultured Collinsella sp.
AGACATGACCAACGGGACAGGTTTCGTTGCGCGCGTGACGTGCGCCGCTGCCGCAGTGGCGTTTGCCGTCATCATCGGGTGCGCGGCGTTTGCGGGACTTCCCTCCACGGCATGGGCGGTGACGGATGGCTGGACCGTGACCTTCACGGGCAGCTCCATGACATCTGACGGCACGGCGGACATCAACAAGACGCTTTCCGGCATGCAGCCGGGTGATTCCGCGACCTTCGACGTGAAACTCCTCAACGATTGCAATGAGGAGGCAAGCTGGTACATGAAGAACTCGGTTCTCGAGTCCATGGAGACCGAGCTCGCAAAGGGCGGCTCCTACACCTATAGGCTCAGCTATACGGGGCCCGGTGGCAAGACCGAGACAATCATCGGCAACGAGACCGTTTCCGGCGAAGGCGCCGATTCCGAGGGCCTGTTTGACGCGACCACGGCAACGGGCGAATGGTTCTTCCTCGACAATCTTCCGGCGCATGGCCAGGGTTTGGTCACGCTCTACGTGGCGCTTGACCCCGAGTCTCATGGCAACAGCTATTTCGATACCGAGGCAAAGCTCCGACTCGAGTTCGCCGCGGAGGTTCCCGGCGGCAAGATGGTGACCCAGGACAAATCCAGCACTCCCACGAACAAGGCCACCGGCGGCTCCAGGCTTCCCAGCACTGGCGATATGGTGAAGTTCGGTCTTCCGGTTGCCGTAGTGATTATCGCCCTCGTGGCATGGGTTGCCATTCGTAGGCGTTCGAGCACAAGGAAAGAAGGTGGCAAGTAATGACTGCTGCAAAACATACGATGCGACATCTTGGCGCTGCTCTGTTTGGCGTCGTCCTGACGCTTTTGCTTGCGTTGTGCATGGGACTTCCCGCAGCCGCCTTTGCGGCGCCCGACGATACCACGTACACCATCCGCCTGTATGGCGGAAATCGCGGTACGGTCAACGGCCAGGACATGGTCGAGTGGACTGGCGTGCACTATGGCGACACCGTCGATTTGGGGCAAGCCAACATTACTGTTACCGATGGCAAGTACTATGCGAAGGGCGCACGTCCAGCCGGTCTCGATAACGTGAAGGATGTTGTGTACGTCGCAGACGTTGACGCTAACGGCAAGCTCAGTGGCACTGTTACGGTGACCGAGGATGCCGATTATGTCATCGCGTACGGTGTCTTGGCCGATCGCGTCGAGTATACGGTGCGTTATGTCGATGCCGCGGGCAACGAGCTCGCCGCTTCCCAGAAGTTCATGGGCGACATCGGCGATACGCCGGCAACGGCTGCCCCGTATTTCGAGAACTACGTGCCCAACGCATATACGGCAACGCTCGCACTTACCGGAGATCCCGACCAGAACGTCATCACGTTCACGTACGCTCGCCTTGCCACGGGCTATACGACCGAGCAGAACGGTGACGGTACCATCGACGTGGTCACTCCAACGGGCGATCGCGTGGCGCTCACCCCGAGCCCGGCAACGTCTCTTCCGGCGGCAGCCGTGACTGCGGGCACGGCTGAGAGCGCCCAGAGCGTCGTTGCTCCTGATGGCACCGAGATCATGACCGATAACGGCACGCCCTTAAGTGCGCCGATCGAGAGTCTGACCATCACCGATGATGAGACGCCGTTGAGCTCTGCTGACGACATCGCGCAGGCCAACGCCGCATCGTCTGCCTGGAATAACTGGGTATCCATCGCCCTCATTGCCGGCGCTGTCGTTCTGTTGGTCGTGGCCTTCGTGCTCTGGCGACGCAATCGCAGGAAAGAAGACTTCTAAGACGATTCGAGCCGAAAGCAGGTATGATTATACGGGTCCGCATGATGCGGGCCCGTTGCTATAGGAGGATCATTGGGCAAGCATAGCAAGAAGAGGCCGGTTTCGGCACGTATCCTGTCTGTCGTCGGTACGCTTATCATCGTGGTTGCATTGGTGCTCAGCGCGTTTCTGGTCATTCCCGCTGTTGCCGGCGTAAACATGTTCTGCATCGCCACGCAATCCATGGAACCCGAGATTCCCGTGGGTAGTCTGGTCTGCGTCGAGCGTGTCGATCCGCAAGATCTTGTGGCGGGAGACGTCATCACCTATGTTGACGCGCAAGATTCCAACGTTCCCGTGACCCATCGCGTTGTCGAGAACGATTTGGCCGAGTGGGAGCTCGTGACCAAGGGCGATGCCAACGAGCAATCCGATCCAATTACCGTTTCGTACGGCCAGGTGGTCGGCAAGGTTATCTTCAGCATTCCGCTGCTTGGCTATCTCGCGGTGGCTGTCTCGACGCCCGTTGGGAAAGTCTCCATCGCATTGCTCATCGTCGTAGGCTTGCTACTGTGCATTGCTGCCGACAGGATAAGGCGACGCGCCTAGATAAGGCGAAAAGGAGCGTTTCATGGGCAACAAGAAGCGAGTCGTCGTGGTCGGAGGCGGAGCCGCCGGTTTGGTTGCGGCGATTTCCGCTGCTCGTGCTGGCGCACGGGTAACGATTGTCGAGGCCGGCAAGCGTGTGGGGCAGAAGATCCTCAAGACGGGCAATGGCCGCTGCAACATGACCAACGCCAATATTCAGCTCACCGATTACTACAATGGTGCTGCCGTCATGCCCTTGCTCGAGGCATATCCCAGCTCGCGCGTGCTCGGCTTCTTCGGCGAACTTGGCCTGCTTGTCACCGAGGAGGACCAGGGTCGCATCTATCCGTTTTCGAACACCGCCAACACCGTGCTCGACGTGCTACGCGATGCCTGCAAGTGGAATAACGTCGACGTACGCAACGGCCAGGAAGTTACCGAGATCGCCGCTGCAAAGCCTGGCTATCGCCTCACATGCGCAAACAAGAG
>CABSMB010000244.1 GCA_902478705.1 uncultured Collinsella sp.
CCCCGCCATAAGCTCGCGCATCTTAGCGCAAAACGGCTCCTGCTCCCCCGCCTTAAACACCAAGTGAAGTGTCACGGCATCCGCGTAATCGGTATCCAAAACCTTGGCACCCGAATCCTGCGCCAAGCGAAGCACCTGCTCATACTGTGGATAGGCCACATGCACGTCAACCGGCACGACGCTCGTCATCTCGACGATCTGCCCGGCCTCCTGAGCCGCGGCCACCGCCGCCTGCGTCGCCGCGGTATAGGCGCGCACCAAGCCACCAGGCCCCAACAGCGTGCCACCAAAATAGCGCGTCACCACGCAGCAAACATTTTTGAGCCCCGCGCCGCGCAGCACCTCGAGCGTCGGCATGCCACTCGTGCGGCTCGGCTCACCATCATCGCTCTGGCGCTCGCGCCCATCGACCAAAATCCACGCGGGAACATTGTGTCGAGCGTCGTAATGACGCTTGCGAACCATCTCGATAAAGGCATTCGCCTCATCCTCGGACTCAATATGGACCAGTTGGGCAATAAACCGGCTCTTGCGGTCCACAAACTCGCCCGAAGCCTCAATATTCGATTGCAGAGTAAAATAGCTGTCCAACAAAGCCCCTCAATAGAATAAAGCGCAGCAACAAACAGCCTCAATAATACGGCAAAGACCGTACCGATAACCCCAGTAAATAGAACGGCAACGCCGATGGCAGGCAAAGACAGCGAGACGTCAAGGATGACGACGCCAATGATTTCGTAAACGAAAGCGAGAACCCATCAGCGCGAGCAAGGTGCCTTGAAAGACGAGGGCATTGACCTTATGGTCATGCCCGAAGGCTTGAAAGGCAGATTGCCGCGCTGACGGGTTCGCAGCGTCAACAAAGTGCTGAGTGGGCCTGTAAGCCGGGTTCTGTCGTGAACGGTCATTTATCTTGTCTGCACGTTACCATGCAGCTCCACGCACGCTACCCGAACGCGGACCGGGCCGGCCCATAGCGTTCCTATTCGCGCTTGCTCCGGATGGGGCTTGCCAAGCCGCCGTGTTACCACGACGCTGGTGGTCTCTTACACCACCGTTTCAGCTTTTCCCTTTACGCCTTGCGGCGCAGGTGGGAGTCTTCTTTTCTGCGGCGCTTTCCGTCGGATCACTCCGCCCGGCCGTTAGCCGGCATCCCGCCCTCTGGAGCCCGGACTTTCCTCACGCGTGCTGCAAGCAGCACATCGCGCGACCGTCTGGCCCACTCAGCAGTGAAAGAGTGTAGCACACCGTTGCCGCAGGCAATGGCACAACACAAGCGTTCGACACGATAAACCAAGAACCACGCTATGCAGTACAATAGGGTCGTCGATGGGCAACGTCGTCAGTCGAGACGCGACCGCGCTCCGCACCCCTCCGTCTACTCGGTGCGTTCCCGCCTCCTCCCCGAGGCGGGATGTCGGCATTTTTTCATGCACCGACAACCCAATAGTCTGCGAACAGCCAGGGCAGCATTGCGCACGGGCAGCATCGCGTACCTCAGCAACAAATGCAAAAAGGGACCCGTCCATTGCGGACGGATCCCTTAAAACAAGTGATCGTCAAACCGATTTACTCGGCGTCGGTCTCCTCGTCCTTCTTCTCGGAAGGCAGCGGGGTAACCTCGATCTCGACGCCCAGAGTCTCAGCAGCGGACTTCATGGACAGGGAGATACGACGACGGTCGAGATCAATCTCCATGACCTTGACCTGAACCTTGTCGCCCACGTGGGTGACCTGGGAAGGCTGATCGACGTGCTTGTTGGCCATCTCGGAGATGTGCACCAGGCCCTCGATGCCCTCGCCCAGATCGACGAAAGCGCCGAACGGGACAAGCTTGGTCACAGTGCCCTCGACGATAGCGCCGACGGGGTACTTCTTGACCAGTGCGCGCCACGGATCCTCGGTGGTCTGCTTGAGACCCAGGGAGATGCGCTCGCGGTTGAGATCGACGTCGAGAACCTCGACCTCGACCTCCTGGCCGACCTTGACAACCTCGGAAGGATGGTTGACGTGGTTCCAGGAGAGCTCAGAGATGTGGATGAGGCCGTCGATACCGCCGAGGTCGACGAAAGCGCCGAAGTCGACGATGGAGGAAACGGTACCCTGGAGACGCATACCAGACTTGAGCTTGGACAGGATCTCGGAGCGCTCGGCCTTACGAGACTCCTCGAGCACGACGCGACGGGAGAGGACGACGTTGTTGCGGTTGCGGTCCATCTCGATGACGCGGGCCTCGATGCGGGTGCCCATGTAGGAGGTGAGGTCCTTGACACGACGGAGGTCGACGAGAGAAGCGGGCAGGAAGCCACGCAGGCCGATGTCGAGAATCAGGCCGCCCTTGACAACCTCGATAACCTCGCCCTCGACGTTCTCGCCGGAGTTGAACTTCTCCTCGATGCGGTTCCAAGCACGCTCGTACTCGGCACGCTTCTTGGACAGGACCAGACGACCGTCCTTGTCCTCCTTCTGAAGGACCAGAGCCTCGATGGGATCACCAAGTGCAACGATGTCTGCAGGGTTAGCGTCCTTACGGATGGACAGCTCGCGGACCGGGATAACGCCCTCGGACTTGAGTCCGATGTCAACGAGCACCTCGTCATGCTCGATCTTAACGACAGTGCCGTTAACGAGATCGCCCTCATCAAAGTCGGTAATCGTACCGTCGATGAGGTTGTTCATCTCCTCCTCGTTGACATCGTCAAGAGAGAAAATGGACGAGTTCTGAATCTCACTCAAAGGTGGACCCCTTTCGAACTACGGGGCCCCGATTGCTAGGACCTACAGAAGGGTGCGACAAGCACACAACGTTTAGGAACACT
>CABSMB010000245.1 GCA_902478705.1 uncultured Collinsella sp.
AGCAAGCCGTGCGTAAACGACGTGATACCGCGCACACATACCGCGCGGGCGCACGCCGGAAGGCCGTCGGCCAGCACCTCGGCCATAAGGTCAGCCGCCTCGCAGGGCTCGACCATGTCTCGACGGTCCAAGCCGCTCGCATAGGCACTCAACAGCTCGAACACGCGAGCCTCGGCGTCGCTCTTGGGATCGGGCTGGCAAACGTCGCCGCAGCAGCGCTCGGCACCCGTTCCCGCTACGCCCGGCAGCACATCGCGGGCCATGCGCGCGAGCATGCGCACCGTGCCCTGACTGCGCGAAAGCGGCTGCAGGTCGGCATCGTCGCGACGGTCGATCATGTCCGAGAACAGCATCTGGCGCTGCATGTTGTCGACGAAGCTGCGGCCATCGCCCATAAGCTCCCACAGCGAACGAAGCCACGACGCGGGGGTTTTGTAGTCAACACCCAGCGAGGCGCCAGCAACCGCAGCATCGTGACGGCACAGGTCGAGCTCGGCAAACGAGGGCGCCAGCAATACAGCACGCCCGTGGCGGGCAACCAGGTCGGCGAGCAACGCCGCCTCGGCATCGCTCAAGTCCGTACCGGTATTGGTGGTATAGATTCGAACAGGCATGGTCCTCCACTCAAACCGTTCGCAATAATCAATGCATCCATCCTACCCGCCCATGCGGACAGATTTGCCCCACGCTAACAGATTTCCTCCGTCCCCAAGGGATCAAAAAACCGCCCCCGAAGGGACGGTTCTGCGCAATTCGTTTTTGCCGCTGGCCTACTCGCCATCCTCCAGTTTGATGAGGATCTTGCGATAGCCACCGTACTCGCCATTAAGCGCCTTGGACACGCGGCTCACCGTGGTGGACGAAGCGCCGGTGCGGGCCTGAACCTCGACATAGGGCTCGCCCTCGTCCAGATAGCGCGCAACCTGCAGGCGCTGCGATAAATCGCAGATCTCGCGCGGCGTGCAGATATCGGTCAAAAACGCTTGGATATCGTTCTCGTCGTCCAAAAGACTAAATGCGTGGACCAGCTGCTTGACATCAGGCTTGTCAAACATGTTCTCGATATTCATCGATCACCGCCAAACCCGCCAAAAGGCATCGAAGTTGATACTGACATCGGGCATCGTTCGCCCGTAAATATGCAATAAAACTATGCATGGGCCATTTGCCCGTAGCAGTGTAGCACACCACCAAACTAAAGTGACAAGACTCTCTGTCAGCGGCACGTTTTTCAGGACGAACGCCGTTTAGAAACCGAATGCGCACGTAAGCTCCACGAATATCTGAGACAATGAGCGCCCAAACACCGCGGCGCGCCCGCGCAACCATCCAAGTCGTCGCCGCAAGCCGCTTCACGCGACGCCAGCAACCCCGGCGCAAGAAAGGATTCACGCCATGCGCTTTATGCTTAACTGGCTCTTCACCTCGATCGCCATCGCGATCGCCACGTTCCTCGTCCCCGGTATCCAGCCCTTCGGCTTTACCGAGGCCTGGGTCTGCTTTGCCTTTGTGGGGCTGTTCCTCAACATCGTCGATTCGTTCGTCAAACCGTTCCTCACGGTCATCTCGCTGCCGCTCACGATCATTACGCTCGGCATTTTCCAGCTCGTGCTCAACAGCTTTATGCTGGAGCTCGCCAGCTACCTGTCGGTCAACCTGTTGGGCGTCGGCATCTCCATCGCCGGCTTTGGCTCGGCCTTTATGGGCAGCATCCTGGTGTCCATCATGCGCAGTATCCTCGATAGTCTTGCCGAAGAGTAAAACGCCCCCGACACAAACGCATCGGACCAAATCAAAGGCCGCCCATCGCAAAAATGGGCGGCCTTCTTATTTGCCAAGTCTCAGAGGGCAAGAAAATCTACCATTTCCACCCCGTCCCCAAATGGCAGGTATGGGTTAGATGACGTAGTCGTAGCCATGGTTGGGAGCGACAAGTTGATCGAGCGTCACACCGTCGAGGTAATCGTTGATGAGCTTGTCCAGGTTCTTCCACACGTCGAGCGTGGGGCACTCATCAGATCGCGAGCAACCCTTGCAGTCGCCATCCAGGCAGGCGACCGGGGCCAAGCTGCCCTCGGTCAGACGCAAGATCTCGCCCACCGTGTACTGTTCGGGCGGGCGCGTGAGCACGTAGCCGCCGCCCTTGCCACGCATGCCAGAAAGCATGTTGGCGCGCACGAGCGTCGCCAAGATGTTCTCGAGATATTTCTCGGAAATCCCCTGTCGCGCCGCGATCTCTTTGAGCGGGATGCGACCGGCCGCCTGGTGCTCGGCCAGGTCAACCATAACGCGCAGGGCGTACCTGCCCTTAGTGGAAACCAACATATATAGTGCTGCCTTTCGGTCTTTTAGTCCGTTGAAATTCTAGCCGAAAAATTGGGTTTGAAAATACCCGTTCCGGTCAAGATGGTTAATCAGCTTGTAATAATCTTCTATTTCCTATTGCATTACTAGGCTTTAGTGTCTACTATGCTTGCCAACAGCTAAACGAACAACCTATAAGGTTTATGGGTTTAGCTGCTAGACACGCCGTAAAACCACACGGCAACCAGCAACTTGAACACTTTGGAGGTTCACCATGAGCAAGGTTTACACGTCCATCGATCAGCTTATCGGCCACACCCCGCTTCTGGAGCTCACCCACTTTGAGGCCGACGAGGACCTCAAGGCCCGTGTGCTCGTCAAACTGGAATACTTCAACCCCGCCGGATCCGTTAAGGACCGCGTCGCCAAGAACATGATTGACGAGGCCGAGAAGGCTGGCAAGCTCGTGCGCGGCGGCGACTACACCATCATCG
>CABSMB010000246.1 GCA_902478705.1 uncultured Collinsella sp.
CGGCAAGCATGGGCTCGGCAAAGAGCTCGCCCAGCGCGATGACGACAAAGCCCACGAGTGCCATAAGGATTGAGGTGTGGACCGCGCGCTTGACCATGTTTTGGTCGTTGCGGCCGATGGCGTTGGCGATAACCACATTGGAGCCAAGCGACAGGCCGATAAACAGGTTGATCATCAGGCTGATCAGTGGAACGTTGGAGCCGACGGCGGCCATGGCAAGGGTTCCCTGGTCGCCCGAGAAGTTGCCGATAATGACCGTGGCGATGAGGTTCGACAGTTGCTCGAGGATGCTCGTCGCGGCGACGGGAAAGGCGAACAGGGGAATGTTGCGCCACAGCGAGCCAGTCGTCATGTCAATGTGCTTAGATGCGGTATCAGCCATACGCTCTCAATCTCTTATATGCGCTTCAATGCTAATTTGCGCAGACGATGATACTCCTAATGCGATCAGCCGGTACTTGGGGGAACGTTTCTCTTCTGTCAGCACATAGACTAGTCATTGGGGACGTTCTTAAATGACTGGTCGTTTAAGAACGTCCCCAATGACTAGGTGGGGGAGGCGTGAGACAATGGTGGGCGTTGTGTTGTCCGCGCTAAGGAGTTGCCATGTTGTTGTGTCCCGTTTGCCATGAGCCGTTGGTGGACGACGAGCGTGGGGCTGCATGTGCGGGCGGGCATCGGTTCGATCGTGCGCGCGAGGGCTACCTGTACCTGTTGCGCTCGTCCAAGAGCGGCGACTCCATGGGCGATCCCAAGTCGCAGGCGCGCAGCCGTCGCGACTTTCTGAATCGCGACTACTATGCGCCATTGCGCGATGCGATGGTCGAGCTGGTGCGCGAACGAGCGGCTGAGCGCGGGGCGTCCACGGACAAACCACTGACCCTGCTCGACATCTGCTGTGGCGAGGGCTACTACACAAGTGCCATGGGCTCGGTGCCGAACGTTGATGCCTACGGGTTTGACCTGGGCAAGGAAATGGTGCGCCTGGCTGCCAAGCGTGGCGGCGCGACGTATTTCGTCGCCAACATGAAGGACATCCCCGTGGCGGATGGCTCCTTCGATATGGTGACCGAACTCTTTGCTCCTTTTAATGAGCGCGAGTTTGCCCGTGTTTTGGCGCCCGAGGGCTCGCTCTACACCGTGGTCCCGGGTGCCCGTCATCTCTTTGGACTCAAGGAAGTCCTCTACGACACGCCGTATCTCAACGACGAAAAGCTGCCGCAGACGACCGAGCTCGAGCTAGTCGGCACGCAGCGTGTGACGGCGAACATTACGCTGGCGACGCAGGCCGACATCGAGGCCGTTTTCCAGATGACGCCCTACTACTACCGCACGCGCCCGGCGGACAAAGAGCGCCTGGCAAACCTGGACTCGCTCCAAACGGACATCGACTTCATCATCGCCGAGTACCGTCACTAACCTGCCAAAAAGGGACAGGTTTTTTGGCAGGTTTTATCTGGGCAAACGTAAAGGGCCGACCGCGTTGCTACGCGATCGGCCCTTTTTATCTGCTTGATTGCAGAGGTTGTGAGAAGTGAGCGCCTACAGGCGATCCTTGTTCTCGGCCTTGACAGCGTGTGCCTGCTGAATAAAGAACAGGTCGTACACCACGATGACAAAGGCCACGATGTTAACGCTGCTGCCGCCGAGTGCGGGGAGCGTGAGCGCTGCCTGAGCGAGCGTGGCGACCGCGGCGACGATGCCGAGCTTAAACGCGCCATCCACCTGCGAAGGCTTGTTGGCGCCCTTGATGCCCGCGACGCCTGCGGCAAGGTCGACGAGTCCCTTAACGATCACCACAACAGCGGCGAGCGTGGCGTTCGACCCATAGGCAGATCCAAAATTACCGGTAACAATGCCGGCGATTCCAATGACGAGGCTGGCGATGCCCAGAACAAAATAAATCAGGGCAAGGATTTTGAGTGTCTTGCGAGCGGCGCTCATAGCTGGTCCTTTCGATGCGGGCGCGGAGAATCTGTCGCACCCAGGTGACGGCACATATCGTGAAGCACATTGTAGTTCAACGGCGGCGTGCATGCGTTTGAAAGCGTCTCTTGTCTGCACGGTCCAACCTTTCAAAAGGGAAAGCTAGGCGTAAGCCAAATCGATGGCAGCGTATGCTCAGCGCTGCGATGATGGGGCCATGATAAGAGCTGGACCGAAGGAGGAGCCATGATGTACGGAGCAGAGCAAGTGCGCGAGCCGCGGTCGTTGGGAAGGCGCATGAGTGATTCGGTAATCGCCGCCGTGTGCACGGGATTGATGGCGATGCTTTGCATTGGGATGCTGTGGGCCATGTCGCATGTGGGACAATAACGGACGGTTGGGTGCCGACATGAATGGCGCCCATGTATTCGTTTTGTTTGCTAAGGAGTGCCCATGGGCGTCGTCGATCCCTTTTCTGTTGCTCGGGCCGCGGGGCTTGAGCTAATCGGGATGCCCGAGGGCCTCACGCTCACCGATGGCACGATGGAGCTGCGCGCCGATTTTGCCCGCATGCTTCCACGACTTAAACAGGGCCATCTGCAGCAGGAGCTGCTAGTGAAAGCCGCGCGCATGAAAGGCGTCGAACAACCGTGGGCAATCGATGCCACGGCAGGTTTTGGCGAGGATTCGCTGCTGCTGGCGGCTGCGGGCTTTACGGTTGATCTGTATGAGCAGGATTTCGTGATTGCGGCGCTGCTGCGGGATGCCTTGGACCGTGCGGCGGACGATCCGGCGCTTGTGGATGCCGTGGCGCGCATGCGTCTACATGCGGGCGAGGACAGCATCGCTGGTCTTCAGCGGGCGGCGGCGA
>CABSMB010000247.1 GCA_902478705.1 uncultured Collinsella sp.
TATGGGCTTTCCCACGGCAAACATCCAGGTGCCCGACGGCATCCAAGTGCCTGCCGATGGCGTCTATGAGGGTCTGGTGCTGGTCGACGATACCGTATGGCCTGCTGCCGTTAACGTCGGCCTGCCGCCGACCTATGCCGATGATGCCGCCTCGGCGCATCTCGAGGCCAACTTGATCGGCTATGCGGGCGACCTGTATGGCGCTTCCGTGTCGCTGGCGTTTACGCGCTGGCTGCGTCCGTCTCGCGTGTTCGATTCCCTGGACGAGTTGATCGCGACCGTCGAGGGTAATATCGACGATATCCGTCATAACTTGGGTGAGCAGGGGGTGAGCATCCGTGATTAGCGATGAGGAAAAAGATCAGGTACGCGCGGCGTCGGACCTGGTTGCCATCGTGCAGGAAACGGTTGAGCTCAAGCCCCGCGGCCATGAGTTTTGGGGCTGCTGCCCGTTTCACGGCGAAAAGACCCCATCGTTTCACATTATCCCTGCTACGCAGGTGTGGCACTGTTTTGGCTGCGGCGAGGGCGGCGACGTCTTCACGTATATTATGAAGCGCGAAAACCTGAGTTTTCCCGAGTCGATCCGCTATCTGGCCGACCGTGCCGGCATTGAGCTGCACGATACCGGTGCCCAGCGTGAGCGCGGCACCAAGCGTGCCCGCATCTACGATCTGTGTGCCGAGACGGCTCAGTTCTACCACACCATGCTTATGCGCGGTAAGGACAGCCGTCCACGCGAGTACTTTGCCAGCCGTGGCATGGGCGGAGATGTCTGTCGTCGCTACTGCCTGGGCTTTGCGCCGGGCCGCAACGCGCTGGTTTCGCATCTGTCTCAAGCGGGCTTTACCCCGCAGGAGATGATCGACGCCAACGTGGCCGTGAGCCGTGGACGCGGACAGCTTGCCGACCGTTTTTACGACCGTGTGATGTTTCCCATCTTTGATGAGCAGGGTCACAATATCGCCTTTGGCGGGCGCATCATGGGCGATGGTCAGCCAAAGTACCTCAACACGGCCGAGACGAGTGTGTTTCATAAAAAACGAAACCTCTATGGCTTTAACTGGGCCAAGGAGTTTATCGTCGCGCAGGATACCGCCATCGTGGTGGAGGGCTATACCGACTGCATCGCCTGCTGGGAGGCGGGGATCAAAAACGTCGTCGCCACGCTGGGCACAGCGCTGACGGAACATCACGTTAAGACGCTCACCCGCTTTGCCAAGCGCATTGTATATATGTTCGATGGCTACGCCGCCGGTCAAAAGGCCGCGCGTCGCGCGATTCAGTTTATCGAGCAGGATTCAATGGACCTTCGCTGCGTGGTGCTGCCCGACGGCAACGACCCCATGGAGTTCATCACGGCGCATGGCGGCCAGGAGCTTCAGGCGCGCATTGACGCGGCCGAGCCCCTCATGGACTTTGTCTACCGCTCGCTGCAGGAGTCGAGCGACATTACCACACCGGGCGGTCGCGCCAAGGCGCTCGAGGACGCGCTGACGCTCATCTATCCGCTACGTGACAGCTATATGATCGACACGTACTTTATCCAGATTGCCGATCTGTTGGGTTTGGACCTGGAGACCGTGCGCGCGAGCTCGGGCCGTGTGTTTCGCGATGTCGCCAAGCGCGAGGATGCCGAGCGCCGGCGTGAGCAGAACTACGAGCGTCAACGCGCGCAAGTTGAGCGCGCGGGCGGTTCGCAGGGACGAAGCTCGGGCGGCGGTGCGGCTGGTGCGCGCAGTGCCGGTCGCGGTGCCTGGGCCGCGGGTGCGACGCCGCCGGTGTCCGCACCGGTCGAGGAGGACCCGTACGACTACGTGCCGCTTGATGCCTATGGGGCCGCGCCGGTGGAGGTCGACGAGGATCTGCCGCCAATCGATGTGCCGGCGGGGATGGAAAGCGCCGCGCACGTTGCCGATAGTCCAAGCGCGGCGGCGGCTCCGTCGATGCCGATCGTTTTGACCGATTTGGAGCGGAAATCCCTGGCGGGGGAGCGCGAGCTGCTGACCATGCTCACGAGCTATCCCGATCTGTTCCGCACCTATGCCGATCGCATTTGTTCTATCGAGTGGGTCGACCCGCGTCACGAGTCCATTGCGTGGGCCGTGCTGGCGACGCCGCCGGGAACCGATCCTGCGGCATGCATGGATGCGGCACGCGCGGTGTGTCCTGAGGCGGCGTCGCTTGTCAGCGCCGGGCGCATCTCGGCAACGAGTAAGCACCCGACCGAGACGAACATCGTCTTTATGCTCGACACCCTCGAGCTCTACACCATCAAACGTCGCATGCGAGCCGCGCAGGCCAAGTTGCGCCAGGACCGTTCACTCGACGATGAGGCCCGTCGCGTGCTGACGATGCAGGCGGTGCAAGATTCACAGCGCCAGCGCGAACTCCAAAAGTCGATCGGTGGCGTGGCCGACCCGTTCCGTTTGATCGGTTTGGAGACCGCAGGTGCCGATCAGGCCTAGATGTTGTGGTCAACCAGCGTATTCTCGCCTATATCCTGTCTTTATTTTGGGTATAGACGTCTACGTGTGTGCTAAAGTATTGAGTCCTGTGGACTACGAAGGGAGAATCTGTGCCAAAAAAGACTGAGAGCACGGGTACTGAGCTGGAATCCTACGTTGCAAAGCTCATGGGCAACGGCTCAAACAGGACTTCGGTAACCGAGGACGAGATTCAGGTCGCCCTGAAGGATATCGATGTCTCCGATGAGCAGCTCAACGCGGTATATTCCCTGTCTCTTATACACATCTGACGCTGCCGACGAGCGATCTAGTGTAGATC
>CABSMB010000248.1 GCA_902478705.1 uncultured Collinsella sp.
CACCACGGTGGCGCCGGAGTTGCGCAGGCCAAAACGCTGGCCGGCCAGACCGTTAATGAAGCCGCGACCGCTCGTGGCGCCAAAGAACGCAACGTTGCCCACAATGATGTTCTCGTCGAACTTGTAGGTCGCATGCGGGTTGGGCCGCACCGACACCTCGCCGCCCGAAAGGCCCTTGCCAAAGTAGTCGTTGGCGTCACCGCACACGTTGAGCGTAATGCCGCGCGGCAGGAACGCGCCAAAGCTCTGACCGGCCGAACCATCGCAATCGATGGTGATGGAGCCGGCGGGCAGACCCTCGGGATGCGCCTTGGTCACCGCGTTTCCCAGGATGGTGCCCACGCAACGGTTGACGTTGGCGATATCGGCGCGGAAGCGAATCGGACGCAGGTGCGCACGGGCATCGGCCGTATAGGGCACAAACAACGTGGAGTCGAGCGTCTTGTCGAGCTCGCTGTCCGCGGCCATCTGCGGCAGGAAGTGGCGACCGTCGGCACCCGGGATATGGGCACCGAACTCGCAGGTCGCGCTCGCCAGCACGGGCGACAGATCGAGCAGGTTTGCCTTGCGGTTGCCCGGGACCTCGATCTGACGCAAGCACTCGGGATGGCCGACCATCTCGTCGACGGTGCGGAAGCCCAGGCTCGCCATGACCTCGCGCAGCTGCTCGGCAACAAAGAGCATAAAGTGCTCAACGTGCTCGGGCTTGCCGCGGAAGCCGCGACGCAGACGGCAGTTTTGCGTAGCGATGCCGGCCGGGCAGGTGTCCTGCTGGCAGTCGCGCTGCATGAGGCAACCCATGGAGATGAGCGGCATGGTCGCAAAACCAAACTCCTCGGCGCCCAACAGGCAGGCGACGGCGACATCGGTGCCGTCCATGAGCTTGCCGTCGGCCTCGAGCACCACGCGTGAGCGCAGGCCGTTTTGCAGCAGTGTCTGCTGGGCCTCGGCAAGGCCAAGCTCCAGCGGCAGGCCGGCGTGCCAAATGGAATCACGTGCAGCGGCACCCGAGCCGCCATTGTGACCGCTGATCAAGATCTTGTCGGCAGCACCCTTGGCCACACCGGTGGCGATGGTGCCGACGCCGGCCTCGCTGACCAGCTTGACCGACACGCGCGCACCGGGGTTGGCGTTCTTAAGGTCAAAGATCAGCTCTGCCAGGTCCTCGATAGAGTAGATATCGTGATGCGGCGGAGGCGAGATCAGGCCGATGCCGGGCGTGGACTGACGGACCTCGGCGATCCAGGGGTAGACCTTCTTGCCGGGCAGGTGGCCGCCCTCGCCGGGCTTGGCGCCCTGGGCCATCTTGATCTGAATCTCGAAGGCACTGCAAAGGTAGCGGCTCGTCACGCCAAAGCGCGCACTTGCCACCTGCTTGATCGCGGAGTTCTTGGAGTCGCCGTTGGCCAGCGGGGTCTCGCGACGCGGATCCTCGCCGCCCTCGCCCGAGTTGGAACGGCCGTGCAGGCGGTTCATGGCGATGGCCATGCACTCGTGCGCCTCTTTGCTGATGGAACCGTACGACATGGCGCCGGTGTTAAAGCGGCGGACGATGTTGAGCGCGGGCTCGACCTCGTCGAGCGCCACCGGAGTGCGGCCGCTGGCATCAAAGTCGAGCAAGTCGCGCAGGCGCACGGCACGGCCGGTGCGGTGCAGGCGGGCGCTGTACTCCTTAAAGGTGTCGTAGCTGTCCTCGCGGCAGGCGGTTTGCAGCAGGTAGACGGTCTGAGGGTCGATCAGGTGATCCTCACCACCGAACGGGCGCCACTTGGTCAGGCCCAGTGTGGGCAGCTGATCGGGAGCCGGGCTCTTAAGGATGGCGAGCGCGGCGTCATAGCGCTCATTCTGCTCGCGCTCAACGTCCTCGACACCCATACCGCCCACACGGCTCACCGTGCCGGCGAAATACGCGTTGACGAACTCCGGCGTAAAGCCAACGGCCTCGAAGATCTGCGCCGAATGGTAGCTCTGCACCGTGGAGATGCCCATCTTGGACATGATGGAGACGATGCCGGCGGTCGCAGCCTTGTTGTAGTTGGCGATGCCCTGCTCGGCCGTCACGTCCAGATCGCCGCGCGCCGCCAGATCGCGGATGCACGCATGCGCGTTGTACGGATAGATGCCGCTCGCGGAGTAGCCCACCAGCGCCGCAAAGTCGTGCGGAGACACGGCATCGCCGCACTCCACCACGATATCGGCAAAGGTGCGCACGCCGGCGCGGATCAGGTGATTGTGCACGCAGCCCACGGCGAGCAGCGACGGCACGGGCACCTCGCCCGCAGCGGCACGATCGCTCAACACCACGATGTTCACGCCGTCACGGACCGCAGCCTCGACGTCCTCTGCAAGCTGCTTGAGCGCAGCCTGCAGCGCGCCCTCGCCGGCATCGCGGCGGTACACGGCACGGAAGCGACGGGTCTTAAAGCCCACGCGGTCGATGGCGCAGATACGGTCGAACTCCTCCTCGTTGAGCAACGGGCGCTCCAAGCGCACCAGCTGGCAGGCCGTGCGGGAGTCCTCGAGCAGGTTGCCGTGGTTGCCCAGGTAGAGCGTGGTCGAGGTGACCATGTGCTCGCGCAGGGCATCGATCGGCGGATTCGTGACCTGGGCGAACAGCTGATAGAAGTAATCGAAGAACGAACGCGTCTTCTTGGACAGGCAGGCCAGCGGCGCGTCGATGCCCATCGAGGCGAGCGGTGCCTTGCCCTGCTGGGCCATGGGACGCACGACCTCGTCGACGTCATCCCAGTGGTAGCCGAGCTTGGCCATGCGC
>CABSMB010000249.1 GCA_902478705.1 uncultured Collinsella sp.
GGTCGATACCTCCTGCCGCACCAACGCGGGTTTTGCCGCAAGCCTCATTTGCATCGGCCTCAACATCACGCTGTGCCTGGCCAAGGGCATAGCTGGTCTGCTCGCTGGCTCCGTCTCGCTTATCGCCGACGCCTTCAACAACCTTTCCGACGCCTCGAGCAACATCGTGAGCTTGCTCGGATTCCGCCTTGCCAGCCGCCCGGCCGACGAGGGACACCCCTATGGCCACGGCCGCTACGAGTACCTAGCGGGGCTGTTTGTCGCCGTTCTCGTTTGCGCCGTCGGCATCAACCTGATCCTGGAGTCGGTCGCCAAGATCATCAAGCCATCCCCCACCGCGTACTCGGCGCTCTCCATGGCGGCCCTTGTCCTGTCCATGCTCGTCAAGTTTTGGATGGCGGCATTCAACCGCACGCTGGGCAACCGTATCGATTCCGAGACGCTCATCGCCACGGCGCAGGATTCCAAAAACGACGTCATTGCCTCGGCCTCGGTCCTGGCTGCAGCGCTTATTTCGCAGACGACCGGCTTTGACCTCGACGGCTGGGCGGGCCTGGGCGTGGGCATCTTCATTTGCATCAGCGGCATGGGCCTGGTGCGCGACGCTATCAGCCCGCTATTGGGGCAAGCGCCCGACCCCAAGCTCGTCCAGGCAATCCGCGACAAGATCATGTCATATCCGCAGGTCCTAGGCACGCACGACCTGATGGTGCACGACTATGGCCCCGGCCGCCAGTTTGCCAGTGCGCACGTGGAAATGCCCGGCGAGGGTGATGCGTTTGAACATCACGAGATCCTGGACACCATCGAACACGATATCAAACGCCAGATGGGCATCGGTATCACGCTGCATTGCGACCCCATCGCCACCACCGGCGACGACCTGCGCGGCTGGGTCAAGCGCGGCGTCATGCAGATCGATCCCGCGCTCTCCATCCACGACCTGCACGAGCACGACGGCTTTGTTTCGCTTGACCTGGTGCGCCCCGACGGCTTTGACATATCCGACGAGGAGCTGCTGGAGCTCGTCACGCGCATCGTGCACGAGCGCCGGCCCGATGTCTCGTGCGTCGTCACATTTGACTCGGGCTTCAGCTCGCCCGACCGTCCGGCCGAGCAGCTGTAATCGACAGCAAAACGGGACGCAGGACCGCCGACCAACGCGCCTACGCGCCCGGTCACGCGATCCTGCGCCCCGTTTTTGTTTGCACTGCTAAGGCTCTAGCCGCTCGACCGCTAGTTCCCCTGCGCGCCCGAAATACCGTTTTGCAGGGCACCCCAGGCGTTCGTCGCCATATCGCCCAGGTTCTGTGCGGTATCGCCGAGGTTTTGTGCCGTATCGCCCAGCTCTTGGGCCTTATCTCCCAGCTCCTGGGCCTTGTTGCTCAGGTCTTCCAGCGTGTTGGAGCTCGAGCTGTCCGCACCGCCCTGGTCGCCGGATGCATTACCCGACGAGTTGTCCTTGCGCGTGAGCTGAATCTCGAGGCTACCGTTGTCGTTATAGTAGGCAGACGTCACGACCCAGTTGGCGTCGACAACAGGTGTTGAGCCATCGTCGGTCAGGATCACGGCGTTCGAAAGGTCGGCCCCACGCGACTTGAGGAGCTTCTTGGCGTTGGACCAGTACTGACCCGGGATATCGCTCAGGTCGACGGTGCCGGACTGGGTAGTCTCGGTCTGCTCGGCCGTGGTATCAGTCGTGGCGCCCCGCTTGTTGAGCATGCCCGACACGATGGCAAACACAACCGACAGGGCAAAGAAGATCGCCAGCACGATGAGGATCTTCTTGATCACGCTCGACGAACGCGAAGGCTTCTTCTCCTCGTCCTCGCCATACTGAGGGATGGACTTGGGATACTCGCGATACGGCTCGCGCGCATATCGGTCGCGCGACTCGTAGCGCGGCTGTGCCGTGCGCGGCATATATGTCGTCTGCTGAGGTTGCGGAATGGGATTTTGCAGCAAGTCATCATAAGGGTCTGCCGCCGCGTTGCCGTAGGGGCTCTGCGACGAGACACCATACGGGTCCTGCGCTGCGTTTCCGTAATTCACAACGCGCGTGGGATCGGCCGACGCCTGCGTCGCATCGGGGGCAGCGTAGCTGGGATTCGGCACGACGCGGGTCTCATCGGCGCTATTGCCCGTCCGCGGGGAGCCGTAACCACCCATTACGGTCGTCTTATCCTGGTCCATGCAACGATTCCTTTCCGTCGCCCGTAAGCATCAAGTTATCCATGCATTCTACCCGCGCAAAAGCCTATGATGGGCAAAGCCCGCCGGTATCTACAAGACATGCGCGGCCGACGGTCACAAGCGAATCGAGGATATGTCATGGCAAAAAGCAAGCTCATCAAAGACACAACGCGCGCCGAACGCGAGGAGATCATTAAGCTGGCGCTCGCGGGCTGCGGTAACGGCAGTTGCGACAACTGCGGCAGTTGCAGCTTGGGAGCAGGCGACCCGTACGGCACCTACCAGCCCTACATTGACGGCGAGATGGAAATCCCCGATATCAACATGATGGTCGCCGAGCGCAACGCCAAACTCTTCGGCCTCCAGCGCGGCTAATGATCCCTTCTTGGGCTGTGCACCAAAAAATGCGCCCATCTACTACGTTTAACCCAAGGTTGCCAACCATAGCCATATTTGTGTTAACAAAACCGCAGGTAAACGTCTTGCTGCATTGTTAAAAACGCTCCATGGTTGGTCCAACCCTGGTAAACGTAGTAGATGGGCGCTTTTCGTGGCG
>CABSMB010000250.1 GCA_902478705.1 uncultured Collinsella sp.
GGTTTGGTGGCGGGCTCGTCGGTCGCGGTGGCCGCGGCGTCGTTGGCAGCGCCGTTGGCCTTAAGCCGATCTTCCTTTAACTCAATCAGGGCATCAATGAGCCCCTTGTCAGCGGGCATCCATTCCACCGTGGCAAGCGAGGTACGCGGAATCCAGCGGATATCGAGCTGGCGGTCGTGCTTCTGGGGCTCATCGGATTCATCGGCGAGCGAGCAGTAGTAGCACTCCATGGAGAGGTGGAAATCGGGGTAGTCATACTCAACGGTATAGAAATCGCGCAGGTTGGTGACTTTTACCTGCAGCTCTTCCATGAGCTCGCGGCGTACGGCGTCCTCGGGCGTCTCGCCGCGCATGAGCTTGCCACCGGGGAACTCCCAAAGTCCCTGCATGTCGCCATAGCCGCGCTGTACGGCAAGCAGCTCGTCAGATCCTTCCTTGCGAATGATCCCAGCGGCAACATGAACAGTCTTCAACAGGAGTCCTCTCTCAACATCAACGCGTGGCAGGCTAGCTACCCGTACCTTACACAACGGTAAGGCAAGCGTAAGCCATATCGATGGTAGCCGACTCGGCTTCTTGCGACTATAGATGCCGTAGACTAATTGCAAGAAAGGACTCGGTATGCAAACCACGCACATGGCGACCCCGGTACTGGAGGTCGCACATCTCGAAAAGGTATATGGAGCGCTGGGCAACGTGACCCGCGCGCTCAACGACGTCAGCTTTACCGTCAACCGCGGCGAATTCGTCGGCATCATGGGTGCTTCGGGCTCGGGCAAGTCGACGTTGCTCAACTGCGTGTCGACCATCGATAGCGCCACAAGTGGCACGATCCGCATCAACGGGCAGGATGTAACACGCATGAAGCAGGCTAAGCTTTCGCAGTTCCGCCGCGAGGAGCTGGGCTTTATCTTCCAGGACTCCAACCTGCTCGATACGCTCACGGCACGCGAGAACATCGCCCTGCCGCTCACCATCGCCCGCACAAATTCGGCAGAGATCTCGACCCGCGTGCAGGATGTGGCCGCGCGCCTGTCCATCAGTCAGGTGCTCGACAAGTATCCCTATCAGATGTCCGGCGGTCAGCAGCAGCGCGTTGCTGCGGCCCGCGCGCTCGTCACCGACCCCACCATGATCATGGCCGACGAGCCCACCGGCGCCCTCGATTCCAAGAGCGCTCGCCTGCTGCTCGAGAGCCTGGAGGCCCTTAACCGCCGCCTACGCGCCACCGTGCTCATGGTTACGCACGACAGTTTTGCCGCCAGCTACACGAGCCGTGTGCTGTTCATTCGCGACGGCAAGATCTTCACCGAGCTGCGCCGTGGCGACACCGACCGCCGAGAGTTCTTCGACCGCATTATGGAGGTCGTTGCCATGATGGGCGGTGAGGGCTCCGATGCTCTGTAAACTCGCTTGGGGCAACGTCCGCCGCGCCGGCCGCGACTACCTCGTCTACCTTTTGACGCTCACCCTGGGCGTCACGGTCTTCTATGCTTTTAACACCATCTCGATGCAGGTCGACATCGCCGGAATCGATGAAGAGGGCTTGGCACAGGTTATGGGCAGCATGCTCGGCGACCTGACGTACTTTTTGGCCGGTGTCATGGCCTTTTTGATGGTGTACGCCAATAACTTCATCATGAAACGCCGCAAAAAGGAGTTTGGCCTGTACCAGGTGCTCGGCATGGGGCGCGGGCGCGTCGCCACGATCATGGCGCTCGAGACGGTGATTGTCTCGGTGGTGGCCTTTGTCGCCGGCATTGTGCTGGGTGTGGGACTCTCCCAGCTCATGACGTTCTTTACGGCCTCGCTCTTTAAGACACAGATCGCCAATTTCCACTTCTTTTTCTCGATGCATGCGTTCAACCTGACCCTTGCCTGCATGCTCGTAATGTTTGTGCTCACGCTACTGCTGAACCTCCGCGCCGTGCGTCGTACCAAACTCATCGAGCTTATGGGTGCCGAGCGTCGCAACGAGAGCATCAAGACACGCAACCCCTGGATCGCGATTGCCATCTTTGCCGTGGGTGCGGTGCTTGTGGGCGTGGCCTATTACCGTCTGCTACGTGATGGGTTCCCGCTAACCGCGACGGACAGCAAGCTGCAAGAGGCCATGAACCAGTTTGGTATTACGACCGCTATGGTTACCGTGGGCACCTTTGCCCTGTTCTGGGGACTCTCGGGCATGCTCATCAAGCTGCTGCAGAGCCTGCGCGGCGTGTATTGGCGCGGCCTCAACATGTTTACCGTGCGCCAGCTTGCGGCCAAGGTCAACACGGTGTGCTTTTCGATGGGCGTCATCGCGATGCTCCTGTTTTTGGCCATCACCTCGGTGACGTGCGGTATGTCAATTGCCAACGTGATGAATGAAAACCTGGAGCGCTATAACCCTGTTGACGTGTCTCAGACGTATGTCTATTACACGCCCGATACGCTCGACTACTACAAAGGGTATGCCAATCCGTCTGAGGCCGATCGCATGGTGCTGGCCGATACAACGGTCGATTTGTACCCTGCATGGCACGGCAAGGGCAAGTCGGCGGACAACAACGACGAGACCGGCAAGAAGGTCGATATCGCCGATGTTGCCGGTGAGCATGTGCAGATCGATTCGTATCTGAGTTACCCATTTGGCGGCTCGAATCCTTCGGTGACCCCAAGTGAGATGTGCAAGATCATGGGCGAAAAGCTTCCCAAGGCGTTCGGGGGTAGCAATGCCGATACGATGGGTCTGTTTGTGACGCCG
>CABSMB010000251.1 GCA_902478705.1 uncultured Collinsella sp.
GCTGGCCCAGATAGCTTATTTCGGAGCCAATTTGCATCAAAAAGTCCCCGGCGGCGCTGCGTTTTGCGTCACCGGGGACTTTGTAATTCGCTTCTTACGGCTTTACTCTACTCGTTGGGTACGTACGTGGCCTTAGCCCGCTCGGGCGTTACGTCCTGGCCGCTGGAATAGCTCGAGTCGAAGGCGTGCGCCACCAAGTCGTGCGTATCCCATGCCATGCAGTCAAACTCGCCAGTATCGAGGACGATGATATAGCCCTTGCCGTCGTAGTAGAAATGATCCTCGGTGTAGTTATCGTCATCGTCGATGTTGTCTTCGGACACAGAGTCCATATCCGGCTTTGCCGTCTTAATTGCCTGCTTGGCCTCACTCTTGAGGGTATCGAACGAGAGCCCGTGCTGTGCAAGCGAATCCTCGAGCGAAACCTGCTCACCCGTCTTGAGGTTGTAGTACGCCGACCTCGTCACCCGTTCCGATCGATACGGAGGTTGATAACTGTCGGTAAACGTGCGCACACAGGCAATATCGCCATCGATCGAGACAATCTCGGCGGTGTACATCATGGTCACGCGGCTGTCCTCGTCATCCATCGAGGCCTGTTTGCTCGCGTCGAGCGTATCCGCGACGAGCTGGACCATATCCTTGTTAAACTTGGCGACGCCCACGCCCTGGCCCTTCACCTGGGGATAGGTCCACGTAGCCGTGATCTGGCACGTGTCATCGGGGGACGGGTTCAGCGGGCCTTCGCCAACCGCAGCCGTAAAGTCGACATCCTGCGTGGCAGAGACGGCCTCGTAGCTCGCCTGTGCGTCGTCAGAGTCCTTCGACTTCAGCTGCTCCAGCGTCGTGGCAACCGTTGCGATGCTTTTTGCTACAACTTCCTCGCTGCTGAACAACTCAGCGTCAAACTCACGCACTTCATTGATGTCTTTCACCTTCGAATCGTCAATCGACACAGGGCCAACAATGGCGCTAAATGACTTGCCGTCATAGGCGTTGAATTCGCACTCGTAGCCATCATGGGATTGGTTAAAGCCATCGGGGACTTCTTTGAAATTAATTGTCTCCCCATCATGCAGATACCGTTTGAATCCATAGGTACCATCATATTCGTATACGTAAAGCGAGACGCCAGCGCACATGGTGTAAACCTGAGTGTCGGGCTCGTATACCTTCTCGATCTCACCATCGCGATAAGCCCAGACCTCTACCTTGGCAGCAGTGGCGCCATTGTCATTTTCAATCGGCTCGTCAGAGTACTCAATCAACAGTTCGTCCTGGCCATCGCCGTCAAAATCGATGAGCCTAGCGTAGGCAACGCCCCGTGTTCCAAACATCGAAGAATCATCAATCTCAACAGCCTCGCCCTCGCCGTACTTCTTTTGGTACTCGAGGATCTTGTCGGTGAACAGCTCGTTTGCCGTCTTGACCGCCGCCTTGGCAGAGGCCTTGGCCTCCTTCTTGGACTGCGTGAGCTCAACGTTCTTGGGAGCGTCCGAGCCTTCCTTGGCGTAGTCGACCTTCATGGTGGTCGTGCTCTTCTTTTTGCCCTTGCCCGAGGTGATGGTCATCTGGTACTTCTGGTCGGGCAGCTCGCCAAAGTCCTCCATGGCAAAGCCGTCCTCGCCATCCACTTTGATGGTGTAGCTCTTGCCCTTGCCAGACACCGGCGCCAGCTCGACGGTATAGCTCTTGAGCTTTTTGCCCTTGCTGTTCTTGGGCAGCACTTTAGTCTCGCACGCGCAGACAACGTAGCCCTTGCCGCCCGAAGTCACCTCGGACGACGAGCCGATGCGCGGCACGACGACGATTGCCACTACGATGGCGACAACGGCAACACCGCCGATAACGGCAGCGACGATACGGCCCCTGTGCTTGGGCTTCTTGGGCTGCGGCGTCGGAACAAACGATTGAGCGGTCTCAGCAGGCTCGGTCATAGGCTCCTCATAACGAGACTGCGCCGCCATATGAACCGGGGCACCCTGAGGAGCTTGCTGTCCCACAGGAGCGGACGCCGGCGCATCCTCCACCGGAAACGCCACGGGCTCCGCTTGGTCCTCGGCGCCACCCACGCGTGCTCCGCAACTCGTGCAAAACATGGAGCCGTCGGGTATTTGAGCTCCGCACTTGGTGCAATACATCGCATCTCCCGTCTCTCGTCGCAGCCGCAATGCGCCCGCGCAATTCTTCCAACTACACCGTACGAGAGAAATCACGATTCTTGTTGCGCAACATTGCCACCGCGCCCAAAACTATGCCGGTTTACTACGCTGAATCGGCTAGGGGCGAGCACGACGCTTTTTAGAAAAACAAAACCGCAGGTAGACGAATCGGTCATTATCGGAAAATCCAGATATGGTCGAGGTATACCGATTCATCGTAGTAAACCGGCATGGTTTTGGACGAACGACCCCATACGGATGGCCTCATTGACCCGACAGCCACAAAATGATCCGTTTTCCTCCTTCACATGCGGATCAAAAAGCCCCGCCGGGCCTTGGCAGGCACGGCGGGGCGGGTAAGCGGCTATGAGCAGCAGGCTTAGAACAGGCCGGTGATGTTGCCGTCGTTGTCGACGTCGATGTTCTCGGCCGCGGGAACCTTGGGCAGGCCAGGCATGGTCAGAACGCTGCCGGTCAGCGCGACCACAAAGTGGGCACCGGCGGAAACCTTGAGCTCGCGCACGGTGATGCGGAAGCCCTCGGGAGCGCCCAGCGCCTTGGCGTTGTCGCTAAAGCTGTAC
>CABSMB010000252.1 GCA_902478705.1 uncultured Collinsella sp.
ATCCCGTAAAAAAATTTCAAAAATAGTTCTTGTCAAATCGGCAAAACGAACGTACTTTAAAGATGACCGCTCCGGTGGTCATCGTTTGATCGAGCATATTCAGTTTCAGTTTTCAGCGTGTAAGAGAAGGAAGATCGGCAAAGTACAACCCCAAACGCAATGACAACTTAATGAGGTAACTGCCACATGTGAGGCACCCAGGGCATTGCTGTCTCGATTTTGAGCACGATGCCTTCCGCCTTGCATGGGCCGTTCCATCCCGCCCCTGCAGCAACTGCCTCACGGGCTCATTGAAAACCGCATAGCACCCCAACGTCAGCAAATCACCCACGGCAAGCACATCACTCACGACAACCAACACATCAACAAACAGCACGAACATCAACCGATTGGAGAAGCTATGACAAACCACCACGCTGAAGACGGCGATAAGAAAAGCATTTTGGATGCCCGCATTGAGCGAGCATATGCAAACGAATATGACGCCGCCTTTGCCGCCGCGACCATCAAGAACTACGCGTCGCTACCGCTCGCGACGATCTTGGCCGACCACCCTCAACTGCTGAAGCGCTGCACGAAGATCATGGGCGACCCCGACATTCGCAAGCTGACAGACCCCTATGCCCCAAAACGCGACAACGATTCGTACGTTCTTACCGTAGGCTGCCTAGCCCATATGCTTACGGCGCTCGACACGAAACTCAAGCTCGAATGGGAACCCGACGAGCGTCATGAACTCGAAAGCAAGCGGAACACCCTGCGCACCGCACTGTTCCTTCCGTTGGACGGCCTCAAGCGCTGCAACGTCGAGCTCAATACACAGGCGCGGCAAAAGCCCGGGACCACGGGGCAGAAAACTCCAAGACCCCATGCGGCCATCGTCGACCGCAACCGATATAACCGCATGACCGCGCACTTTTCCGCCGAGGGAGCAGCCATAAGGACGCTGATCGACCTGCTGTGCCTCCTGAACATCAACGAGCTATTTGAGGGCTATCTCGCCCTTGTTCCCGCGACGGCACCCAAGTCGGTAGCAAAGATCATCGAGACCTGCAGACGCCAGTTTGAGCGCCATCGCAATGGCAGCGAGATGAACGCCAGCATCGCGCAGTACTACGCGGCTCATTACAAAAATGACGGATGTGCCCCTGTCGAGCATCAGCTGCGGCTCGCCTACACCACGCCCGCCGCAACGCTCTATCGCTTTGGAGCCCTTGGCGCTTGCGAGCCGCACGAACAGGCAGCCTGCCCCACAACCGAACTCGATCTCAGGCTCGGACGAACCCTGTAGCCCGCCAGCCCCTCCGCGGGCAGCGACTCTATTCCACAACACCACCAACAGAAAGGAGTCCTCATGGACACCAATCATTCCCCCATCATCAGCCCCCTCACCATGCGTGAATCCGCCCGAGGTATCACGCTCACCAGCATTTACGATGAGATGCTCGCCCGTCGCGAGCTCTCCGTCATGGGAAACATCGAAACCCCGATGGCCCACGACCTATGCCAGCAGATCCGCCTGCTCGATGCCACCGACCCCAGCCGCCCCATCACCATATTTGTCGCCAGCGCTGGCGGAAGCGTGCGATCGGGTCTTGCGATCTATGACGCCATGCGCCTCGCATCGTGCCCCATCCGCACCGTCTGCCTGGAATTCGCCGCGTCCATGGGCGCCGTGATCTTTATGGGCGGCGACGATCGCCGTATGGCGCCCCATGCAGAGCTCATGATTCACGACCCGCTGATCCCCCAGGGGGCAGGCGGCTCGGCACTTGCGCTGCAGGAAACCAGCCGGCGTCTCATGCAGACCCGCAAGACCCTCACGCAAATCCTCTCAGACCGCAGCGGCCTCACGCCCAAGCGCATCCAGTCCCTCACCGCAAAAGACACCTACCTTTCGGCCGAGCGCGCCGTCGAGCTCGGCTTTGCCCACGAAATCCTCTCGACCACCAAGGAGGTCGCCCATGTCTAACCTCGCCAGCCGCCTCGCCGCATCTGAGTCCGCATTGTCCACCATCCTCGCCAAGGATCGAACGCTTTCCTGCGACACCCGCCAAACGGGACTCAACAACAATGCACTTGTGATCGGCCCCTCGGGAGCCGGCAAGACCCGAAACGTCCTCAAGCCCAACCTACTGCAAATGAACGCAAGCTATATCGTGCTCGACACCAAAGGCACGCTCTGTCGCGAAGTGGGACCCGTGCTGGCAGCCCACGGTTACCGCGTGCAATGTCTCAACTTCGCCGACCTCAACACCGTCCCGGCCCTTGCGCCCGGCATCGAGCGCTGCGGCTACAATCCCCTGAGGCACATTCGCCGCAAGGCGGACGACAGGCCCAACCAGCAGGACATCCTCTCGGTGGCAAAGGCCATCTGCCCCATCGAGGACAACAACCAGCCTTTTTGGGATCATGCGGCGGCAAACCTGCTGTCGTGTCTTATCGCCTACGTCACCGAACAGCTACCCGCCGACGAGCAGACGATCAGCTCGGTCATCAAGCTGATCGAGCACCTGCAGGACGGTGCCACGGGTCGATTGTTTGACGACCTGATCACGACCGACCCCCAAAGCTATGCCCTCTCGCTATGGCGGCGCTACGCCATTACGCAAAATGCCGAGCGCATGCACGCGAGCATCGTCGGCATCCTTGCCGAAAAGGTCATGTGTCTGGGATTCGACGGTGCGGCACAGCTCTATCGTGAGTGCCATCAGGTGGACTTCGCTTCCATGGGACACACC
>CABSMB010000253.1 GCA_902478705.1 uncultured Collinsella sp.
GAGCAGCGGCGAGCGGCCCTGCTTCTTGAGCAGGTAGGCCAGCTTTACGGCAGCCGTGGTCTTACCGGAGCCCTGCAGGCCCACGAGCATGATGACATTGGGGATGCGGTTGCTAAAGACGAGCTTGCTCTCGGTGGAGCCGAGCATTTCGGTGAGCTCGTCGAGCACGATCTTGACGACGTTTTGCGCCGGCGACAGCGACTCCATGACCTCGGCGGTCATGCAGCGCTCCTTGGTCTTGGCAACGAACTCCTTGACGACCTTGAAGTTGACGTCGGCCTCGAGCAGCGCCATGCGAATGTCGCGCATGGCAGAAGTGATATCGGCCTCGGTCAGCTTACCCTTGCCGCGCAAGCGGTCAAATGTGTCGTTGAGGCGATCGCTCAGGGAATCAAACACTGGTTACTCCTTAGTTGGACTCGCCCACCAGGGCGCGGCAGAAATCTTTGGCGTTAAACTCCTGCAGGTCATCGACCTGCTCGCCCACGCCGATGCGAAGAATCGGGAGCTTGAGCTTCTCGGCCACGGCCATGGCGATACCGCCCTTAGCCGTGCCGTCGAGCTTAGTCATGATAATACCGTCCAGGCCCAGCGCCTCGTTAAACTCGAGCGCCTGGTTCAGACCGTTCTGACCAGTGGCGGCATCGATCACAAGCACGACCGAGACAGGCATGGGACCAGCGGCCATATTGGCGGCGCGCTTACGGGTCACATTGACCACCTTGGCGAGCTCGCGCATGAGCTCGGGACTCGTGTGCAGACGACCGGCGGTATCGATGAGCACCAGGTCGCTGCCGCGCTTATCGGCCTCGTCGAGCACGTCATAGCACACGCTCGCCGGATCGGAGCCGCGGTCACGCTTGATGACGGGAACACCGGCACGCTGGCCCCACACATCGAGCTGCTCGATGGCGGCGGCGCGGAAGGTGTCGGCCGAACCGATCACCACGTTCTTGCCGCGGGCGGCCATGGCGCTCGCAATCTTGCCGACCGTGGTGGTCTTGCCGGCACCGTTGATGCCGACAAACAGCACGCAGCTCGGCGTATCGGAAAACGGGTCACGCTCAACAGGTACAAAATGGCCCTCGAGCTGCTCGGCCAGGGCGCGGCGAAGCTGCGGGGCGGTCTTGAGGTTCTTCTTGGCAGCGGCGTCGCGCAGGTCATCGGAAACCTGAATGGCGACCTCGGCACCCATGTCACCCATGACGAGGGTGTCCTCAAGGTCCTCCCAAAAATCCTCGTCGACCTCACCGCCAAAGTAAAAGACCTCGTTGAGGGCCTCGCGGCTGCGCTCAAGTCCGCGCGAGAGTGCGTCAAAGAATCCCATTATGCATTCACGACCTTTCCGGTTTCGCGATCGAGTTTTTGCGAGACGACGCGACTGACGCCGTCGGCTTGCATCGAGACGCCATAGAGAACGTCAGCATCCTCCATAGTACGGCGCTGATGCGAGATTACCAAGAGCTGCGTATCGGAACGCAGCACATCGAGGGCGCCGATGAGCTTGGACAGGTTGGCGTCGTCGAGCGCAGCCTCGACCTCGTCCAGCACATAGAACGGTACCGTGCGCGTACGGTACACGGCAAAGAGCAGGGCGAGCGCCGTCAGGCTCTTCTCGCCACCCGACATGAGCATCATCTTGGTGATGCGCTTGCCGCGCGGCTGCGCCACGACCTCGATGCCCGTCTCGGCCGGATGCTCGGGATCGGTCATCTCAAGGTGAGCCTGGCCGCCCGGGAAGAGCATGGCGAAGATCTCGCGGAAGTTCGCATCGACCTTCTCAAAGGTCACCAGGAACGCCTTGCGCATCTTGCGGTCGATCGCCACGGTGATCTTGGTGAGCGCCTTGCGTGCGCTCTCCAGATCGGCCAGCTGCTCCTCGATGTAATCGGCGCGGCGCTTGAGCTGCTCGTACTCCTCCATGGCGACCTGGTTCACAGGGCCCAGGTTGTTGATCTGGCGCACGAGTTGGTTAAGCTCGCGCTCGGCGGCGTCGCGGTCGGTGGGCGCCGGCAGCATGAGCGCTTCCTCGAGCCCCGTGGTGCCATCGGCGGTGATGGCCTTGATGGCAGCCTCGACCTGCACCTCGAGCTTGCCGCGTGCGACCTTGAACTCGTTTTGCGTCGCCGTGGCAGCATCGACCCGCTCCTTGGCGCGGGCGACTTCGGCCTTGGCGTCCTCGATGGTCTTCTTAAGCGAAGCCGAGTCCGCCTCCTCGAGCGAGGCCTGATCGCGCAGGCGCGCAGCCCAGTCCGAGGCGCGCTCCAACAGGGCAGAATAGCGCTCGTGCATGGGATCGACGCGAAGGCGAAGCAGCTCGAGCGAGCGCGAGGCCTGACGCGTCCCGCGGATACGACGGTCGATGCCCTCCAGGCGATGTTCAAGATCGGGCACGCGGCCCTTCAGCGAACGCAGACGCTCGCTCGTCTGAGCCAGGCGTACCTTAGCGTCGGCGAGCTTACCGGCGGCCTCGGAATCGTCGCGACGCACGCGATCGAGCTCATCATTGGCCTCGGCAATCTGCAAGCCCAAGTCGCTCGCCTGCGCACGGGACTCGTCACGCGAACGGGTAAGCTCATCCACGCGCGGACGTGCGGCACGAACGGCCTCGGCAGCCTGCTCGCGACGCTTGGAAATACGCACGCGCTCGACCTCGGCGTTGTTGGCACTCTGCTCCAGGCGGCCGATCTCGGAGAGCAGCGAGCGGCGCTCGCCCTCAAGACGGGCAATCTC
>CABSMB010000254.1 GCA_902478705.1 uncultured Collinsella sp.
ACTTAGCGTCCATGGAAATGTCCTTTCTAATGATGAAACGATCGCAATGAGTAGATACGCTCCGGCATGCGCGTGTGGCTAGAACATGCAGAGCACCATGACGAGGACCCGCCACCGTTGAGGAAGCATGGGAGATAACGACCGCGGGCCCCAAGTCAACGGGGAGTGCCGGGGACACGAGCGGCCCCCGGCTCAACAAGAACGAGGAATGGGACTAGTCGATCTTGTTGTTGGTCAGACCGGCGCGGAACACGGTGGCGTCGCCATCGGCCTGGCTCGGATCGTAGAGGTTCAGGGCAGCCACGTACATGGCGGCAGCGGTGACCAGGTCGTCCTTGTAGGTGACCTCGTTGGGAGCGTGAGCCTGAGACTCGGCACCCGGGCCAAAGCCGACGCAGGGGATGCCATAGCGGCCCTGGATGGAAACGCAGTTCGTGGAGAAGGTCCACTTGTCGCACAGCGGACGACCGGTGCGCTTGTCCATGCTGGGCTCGCAGCCGATGCGCTCGTCACCGAACATGGCCTTGTGGGCGTCGACGAGGGCCTTGACGTGCGGAGCGGTCTCCTTGTTGATCCACATGGGGAAGTAAGCCTCGGTCTCGTAGACCTCGCCGGTCCAGGACGGACGGTCGTACATGTACATGGAGACCTTCACGTCGTCGCCGTACTTCTTGGCGGCCGGCAGGTTACGGATCTCGTCCAGGCAGGACTCCCAGGTCTCACCGGCGGTCATGCGACGGTCGATGGAGATGGCGCAGGAGTCAGCGACAGCGCAGCGGCTGGGGCTGGTGTAGAAGATCTGGCTGACGGTGCAGGTGCCGCGGCCCAGGAAGCGGGCATCCTCGTAGTGCTTGGGGTTGTACTTGGGGTCGAGCATCTTGACGAGACCCTTGATGTCGGTCGACTCGTCGCAGCCGTTGTTGTTGAGGGCGCGGACGTCGGCGATGATGTCGGCCATCTTGTAGATGGCGTTGTCGCCGCGGTCGGGAGCGGAGCCGTGGCAGGAGGTGCCGTGAACGTCGACGCGGATCTCCATGCGGCCGCGGTGACCGCGATAGATGCCGCCGTCGGTGGGCTCGGTGGAAATGACGAACTCGGGCTTAATGCCGTCCTTGTTGTAGATGTACTGCCAGCACATGCCGTCGCAGTCCTCTTCCTGGACGGTGCCGACGACCATGATCTTGTAGCCCTCGGGGATGAGGCCCATGTCCTTCATCATCTTGGCAGCATAGGTAGCAGAAGCCATGCCGCCCTCCTGGTCGGAGCCGCCGCGGCCGTAAATGATCTCGTCGGTCTCGTAGCCCTCATAGGGATCGGCATCCCAGTTCTCGATGTTGCCGATGCCGACGGTGTCGATGTGAGAGTCGATGGCGATGATCTTGTCGCCCTCGCCCATAAAGCCCATGACGTTGCCCAGGCCGTCGACCTTGACCTCGTCATAGCCAAGGCTCTCCATCTCGGCCTTGATGCAAGCGACAACCTCACCCTCCTCGCAAGACTCAGAGGGGTGGGAGATCATAGCGCGCAGGAAGCGAGTCATATCAGCACGATGGGACTCAGCAGCAGCCTTGATAGCGTCGAAATCGAGTTCTTTAGTCATAACAGTCAACCTTTCTACAAGGGTTTACCTACAGGTAGATATTTCAGATAGATCACTTGTGCCAAGCAGCGTGAGGTCGAGCACCCGGCAAGCAAGTAAACGTAGGGCGGCGGAGCATATGTTTGCTCCGTCGCGAGTTCCGCACGCAAAGGAAAGCACTTAATGTGCTTTCCGTCTTGCGCAGGACTGTTCGAGCAGGGAGCAAACATATGCTCCGCCGCCCGGACAGGTCAGTCTGCTAGCAGGTGGGGTACTCGCCCTCCCAGACGATGCGACGGTACTGATCCGGATCGGTGTCGCCTTCCGTGGAGAAGCAGAGCACGGAGCTCGTCTTGTCCAGGCCGATGAGCTCCTTGAGCTCGGCGTACTCGGGATCGAGCATGAGAGTCTCGACCAGGCCGGTGGTCACGGCGCCGGACTCGCCGGAGATGACGCGCGGGTCGCCCTTCTCGGGAGCGCCCAGGGTGCGCATGCCGCGAGCGGTGACCCAGTCGGGGCAGGACACGAAGGCGGTGGTGTGGTTGCGCAGGATATCCCAGCCCAAGATGTTGGGCTCGCCGCAGCACAGGCCGGCCATGATGGAGGGCATGTCGCCGTCCACGATGCGCGGATCGCCGTCGCCGGCGGCAGCGCCCTTGTACAGGCAGGCGGCGGGAGCGCACTCGACCACGACGAAGGTGGGCGGGTTATCGGGATACAGGTTGGTGAAGTAGCCCACCACGGCGCCGGCCAGCGAGCCTACACCGGCCTGAACAAAGACGTGCGTCGGGCGGTTGATGGCCATCTCGCGCAGCTGCTCGGCAGCCTCGGAAGCCATGGTGCCGTAGCCCTCCATGATCCAGGACGGAATCTTCTCGTAGCCCTCCCAGGCGGTGTCCTGAACGATGACGCCGCGCTCGCAGGCATCGGCCTCGGCGGCGGCCATGCGCACGCACTCGTCGTAGTTGACCTCTTCGATGGTCACCGTGGCGCCCTCGGCGGCGATGTTATCGAAGCGGGGCTTGGTGGAACCCTTGGGCATGTGCACGACGGCCTTCTGGCCCAGCTTGTTGGCCGCCCATGCCACGCCGCGGCCATGGTTGCCGTCGGTGGCGGTAAAGAAGGTAGCC
>CABSMB010000255.1 GCA_902478705.1 uncultured Collinsella sp.
TAATCATAGATGGCACGGGCGCGATCGAGCGGATCCTCGAGCCCGTCAATAACATGCTCTGTCAGCTGCCGCAGATACGGCGTAAACGCAATGTGTGGACGGTCCTCGGAAGTGTCCTCGGGCAGCGGCGTGTCCGTGCACGCATGCGATGGGAGCACGCCACCATAGACGTCGCAATAGGCGGCATCGATGTGATAGCGATAGGTCACCGAGAATGAACGTTCAGTCGAAGATGTCCAAGAGGCAGTACGAGCCGAAACGTTTTCAGGGGCAACGGTACCCTCCGGCGTCATGTCGAGAATCTCAACTTGAGACTGTTGGCGGCAGGCGGCGGCAATGGGAAGCCACGCGCGAACGGTCTCCCCCTCTAAAGCCCCGGGGACAGACACGGACGCCTTAAGCGTGATGACACGAGTCAGTCCGTTCTGCGACTCCATCTCCTTGAGCATTTGGTTGCGCAGTGCAATTCCGTCTGTAGGATCGGGACGCAACCCCGGAACCTCTTTGGGATATACGCGAAGCGAATCGAGGAAGTTATCGAGAACGAACAGCTCGCCATCGATAAAACGCCAGTCAATACGTTTACGATCAATCAGGTCGTCAAACTGTTCCTCGGTAAACTCAGGCCACTCCTCGCGAATCATCGCAATAGCCTGATCGCGCGACACCGAAAAATGAAGCGGCGTCTCAAGCATGCGATATCGCTCGGCACGGACACAAGCAGCCAGCGAAGGCTCAGGGTTCTGCTCCAAAAGGCGATTGCAGGCAGCAACAGCCTGCGTCAAATACCCGGCATCCTTAAGACGAAGAATCTCAGGCGGCAATCCAATATCGAGATGACGAAAATCATCACAGCAAACATCAACAGAGCACCCAACAGGACCCCCGTCAACAACCTTCCCATCCGAAGGCAACACATCAATAACAGCCATACCAAACTCCAAGTCATTAGAACCCTTGAAGCCCATTGTAGCGAGATAAAAATGAAAGCCCCAATAAAGGAACCCTCAACACCGATAAACGGTACCCATAAAAATGAATTCAGCCAAGTAACCCTGTAGCGAGTTAACAAAGGAGGCCCCGTTTCCCCGGAGCTGATTCCGTCGCGCGACTTCTGGCAATGCCTGGAGCCATTTTTATTCAGACTCGTAACCCTGCGGCGTTAAACGAAGGAAGCCCCGTCCCCCGGAGCTGTTTCCTCGGCGCGACTTCTGGCGAAGCCAGGTGAGCGCAGAGGAAACAGTGTAGGGGGACGGGGCTTCCGGCGGGAAGTTTAGCGACGCCTACGCCTTGTTGACGGAGCCAAACTCCTCCATGAGCTCCTTGGTGCGGGCAACGATGTTGTCGCGACCAGGCTTGAGGAGCTTGCGGGGGTCAAAGCCCTTGCCCTGCTGATCCTTGCCAGCCTCGATGTACTCGCGGACGCCCTTGGCGAAGACGAGCTGCAGATCAGTGTTGACGTTGATCTTGGAGATGCCCAGGGAGATAGCCTTCTTGATCTGATCCTCGGGGATGCCGGTGCCACCGTGCAGAACGAGGGGCAGGTCGCCGGTCTCGGCCTTGATCTCGCCAAGACGCTCGAAGGAAAGGCCAGCCCAGTCGGCGGGATACACGCCGTGGATGTTGCCGATACCGCAGGCGAGGAAGTCGACGCCCAGGTCGGCAATCTGCTTGCACTCAGCGGGGTCAGCGAGCTCGCCGTTGGAGGTCACGCCGTCCTCGGTGCCGCCGATGCCGCCGACCTCGGCCTCGATGGACATGCCCTTGGAGTGGGCAAGCTCAACGAGCTCCTTGGTGCGGTCGAGGTTAAGCTGGAAGGTCTCCTCGTGAGAGCCGTCATACATGATGGACGTGAAGCCGGCCTCGATGCACTTGAAGCAGTCCTCGTAAGAACCGTGATCGAGGTGAAGGGCGACGGGAACGGTAACGCCCGTGGCCTCGACGGCAGCCTTAACCATGTCGGCGCAGACCTTGAAACCGCCCATCCACTTAGCGGCACCAGCGGTGCACTGAAGGATCAGCGGAGACTTGGCCTCCTCGGCGGCCTGGAGAATAGCCAGGGTCCACTCGAGGTTGTTGGTGTTGAAGGCACCGAGAGCGTACTTGCCGGCCTCGGCCTTCTTGAGCATGTCTGCTGCGTTGACGAGCATAAAAGAAACCTCCTGTAAGGTTGCTCCGATAACGCCTGTGATTTTACCACGGCATACCGCGGCATAAACGTTCGTTTGTTCACGAATATCATCCGATTGGACAAATTTTGACCGTTTGCCCCGCAGAATCGACCCGCTGGGGAAAATAACTTGACGATTGAGCGGTCTTCGTGGTTCGAAAGACGGCTTCGAGCCTAGATCTGCATGAACGGATTCTGCATGAGCTCACGCGCGACGGTGGTCGAATCGCCATGGCCCGTCAAGCAAACGGTATCGGGCGGAAGAACCTTGGCAAGTTTGGAGAGCGAACGCATAATCGCCGCCTCGTCACCGCCGGAAAGATCGGTGCGACCATGGCTGCCCGGGAAAAGCGTGTCGCCCACAAAAGCGATGTTCCCTTGATCAGTCGCGGCGAATAGGACGATACCGCCCGGCGTATGCCCCGGCGTCTCGATCACCTGCAGGCAGACGTCGCCCACCTCGATCGTATCGCCCTCGGCAAGCAAGCGCGTCGGCTCACCCGGATCGGGCGTCTCGATACCCCACATGGCGGGCTGT
>CABSMB010000256.1 GCA_902478705.1 uncultured Collinsella sp.
GATCGACGAGGCCGTGGCCCTGGCGACCGACGAAGGCGTGGACTTTGTCCTGGCGATCGGCGATGCCGATACTGCCGGCTTTGCGCGCGAACTCGCGCGTCGCATGGCGGCGCTCGATGCCGGCGAAGACGGTTTTGTTCCTTATGGATGTATTGTCTCGGAGGGCAAGGTGCCTGCCGTCGTGGGAGCCGGCGAGGTTCCCGTTTTTGCCATTATCGCTCCCGAACTGCTGGAGGGCATCGGGTCTCCTCTGCGTGAGTTGCTCGGTAGCGTGTGCGCCGCGGCCTAATACCTGCCAGGAAGGGGCAGGTTTATTTTGGTTGGTAAAGCGTTTGACCTGCCAAAATAAACCTGTCCCTTTTTGGTCGGTCGCCGTTTGGGGGCGGATTGGCAACGCTCGCTGATTACGGTCTTGACCTGCGCTAGAATAGGGGCATCTGATTATCCGGGCGCATGGAGGTGTGCGCCCGTATGTTGAGGAGGACTTTATGGCAACTGTTGCCGCACCTATCGACGCTACGTCGACCGCCGCTTGGAAGGCGCTCGAGGCCCATCAGGAGAAGCTCGAGGCCGAGGGTATCGACCTTAAGGCATGGTTCGCTGCCGATGCAGAGCGCGTGAACAAGCTGAGCTTTGACGCCGGCGACCTGCACTTCGACCTGTCCAAGAACCTGGTGACCGATGAGACCGTCAAGCTGCTGTGCGATCTTGCCCGCGAGGTGAAGCTCGAGGAGCGCCGCGACGCCATGTTCTCCGGCGAGCACATCAACACCACCGAGGACCGCGCTGTTCTGCACACCGCACTGCGCCGTCCGGCAAGCGAGAAGGGCCAGCTCATCGTTGACGGCCAGGATGTCGTCGCCGACGTGCACGAGGTTCTCGACCGCATGTATGCCTTCGCCGAGCGTGTGCGCTCCGGTGAGTGGAAGGGCGTTACCGGCAAGAAGATCGAGCACCTGGTGTCCATCGGCATCGGCGGCTCCGATCTGGGCCCGGTCATGGCTTACGAGGCCCTGCGTCCCTACGCCGACGCCGGTATCGACTGCCGCTACATCTCCAACATCGACCCCAACGATCAGGCAGAGAAGCTCAAGGGCCTCGATCCCGAGACCACGCTCGTGATTATCGTCTCCAAGACCTTCACCACGCTCGAGACCCTCACCAACGCCCGCGAGGTCAAGACCTGGATGCTCGAGCAGCTCAAGGCTCAGGGCGCCATCGACGGCTCCGATGAGCAGAACGCCGAGGCTGTGGCAAAGCACTTCGTCGCTGTCTCCACCGCACTCGAGAAGGTCGAGGCTTTCGGTATCGACCCGGCCAACGCCTTCGGCTTCTGGAACTGGGTCGGCGGCCGCTATTCTGTCGACTCCGCCGTGGGCCTGTCGCTGATCGTCGTGCTCGGCCCCGAGCGCTTCCAGCAGTTCCTCGAGGGCTTCCATGCCATCGACGAGTACTTCTGTAACACGCCGCTCGAGAGCAACGCCGTCGCGCTGATGGGTCTGCTCAACGTCTGGTACGTTAACTTCTTCGGCTCCAAGAGCCACGCCGTGCTGCCGTACTGCCAGTACCTGCACCGTTTCCCGGCCTACCTGCAGCAGCTCACCATGGAGTCCAACGGCAAGCATGTCCGCTGGGACGGCAGCGCTGTGACCTCCGACACCGGTGAGATCTTCTGGGGCGAGCCCGGCACCAACGGTCAGCACGCCTTCTACCAGCTGCTGCACCAGGGCACCGTGGTGGTTCCGGCCGACTTCATCGCCTTCGCCAACACTGCCAACCCCGCAACCGACAGCGGCCAGGATGTCCACGAGCTGTTCCTGGGCAACTTCCTGGCCCAGACCAAGGCGCTCGCCTTTGGCAAGACGGCCGACGAGGTCCGCGCCGAGGGCACGCCCGAGCAGATTGTCCCGGCCCGCTGCTTTGAGGGCAACCGTCCGACGACCTCGATCTTCGGCGACACGCTGACCCCGTTCGCGCTCGGCGAGCTCATCGCCCTGTACGAGCACATCACCTTTGTCGAGGGCACGGTCTGGGGCATCGACTCCTACGACCAGTGGGGCGTCGAGCTGGGCAAGCAGCTTGCCAAGCAGATCACCCCGGCCTTCCACGACGACGCCGCCAAGGCCGAGCAGGACGCTTCGACCCAAGCGCTCATCGAGTTCTATCGCGCGCATCGCAAGTAGTCGCTGCTGTTAACGCATCGCGCCTTATAGTCAGGGGCCCGTATCCTATCGGATGCGGGCCCCTTTGCTTTGCCGTGGTCCCGGGGCGCACAGGCTTTTGGAACATCGCCGGGGCGCCGCGCGCTGCGAGAACCCTGCGCCTAGATCTCGGCCTCCGCATGGCCTCGCTGCGCCTCGGGCAGCTCCCCGTAGAGCGGATGGTCTTCGAGCCTAAAGCGCTCGACCTGTTCGGGAGTGCGACCGCGTACAAAGAGCCACGAGCGATCAATCGGCGTCGCCATGAGCGTGCTGGGCAGCGCGTCGGCGCGGTCGGAAAACACCCGGGCACTCTCGGGATCCTGGAACGCCAGCACCAGATGCGTGTCGCAGTTGCCCATGATGGAGCGTGCGCGTGCCTCGCCATAGAGCGCATCGAGCTGGTTGGTCGACTGCAGCAGCAGCGTTGCCCAGATGTTGCGGCTTCGGATAATCGAGAGCACGTTGTCGATCTGGGGGATCTGCAG
>CABSMB010000257.1 GCA_902478705.1 uncultured Collinsella sp.
CCGCCGCAGGTAAACCGCTTAGTTGGTATGTCCGCCGCCCGCTGTCATCTGAGCCGCATGCTCCAGCTGGTCTGCTATGGCCTCCCAGCTTTCGCGGGCGGCCTTCGTAGAACCGGGAAAGTTTACGACAAGTGTATGACCTCGTTGCATGCAAATAGCGCGCGAGAGCATAGCGCGACGCGTCTTGGTCATGGAGTACGCACGGATTGCCTCTGCAATACCCGGCACATCGCGGTCGCAGACGGCACGCGTAGCCTCGGGCGTCACATCGCGCATCGAAAGCCCCGTGCCGCCGCAGGTGAGCACGACATTGGCGTGGCACTCATCGGCGGCTTCCACAATGGCATCACCGATCTCGCTGACGTCGTCACGCACGACCACATGCGAGGCGACCGTCCAGCCCTGTGCCTCGATAAGTTCCTCGAGTGCGGCTCCAGCCTCGTCCTGGGCAAGATCGCGCGTATCCGAGCATGTCACAATCGAAATCTTCAGCTCCATAGCATTCCTCCTACAACACGGCGTCCTCAGGCAGGTCGACACGCACGACATCCACGACGTCGCCCGCCTTGAGCTCGCACGGCCCTTCGTCAATACGCAGCAGGCAGTTGGCCCGCTGCATCGTGCCGAGCAGCGCCGAATTCTGCGTCTTGGCCTCGGTCACCAACAGCTCGCCGGTCTCGGGGTCGCGCAAAACCGTGGCGCGATCGAAGAAGCGTCGGTCCTGGCGCTTCTTCACGCCGTGCGTCAATATCGCCTGCTGCACGGGACGCGCACCCTCGGCAAAGCCGCGCATCTTGCGAATCGCCGGGCGGGCGAGCATCTCAAAGCCCACATACGCCGCCGCGGGATTGCCCGAAAGCCCCAGATACGGCTTACCCCCGAGCAAGCCAAACGTGATGGCCTTGCCCGGACGCATCGAGATGCGATCGAACAGCACCTCGCCCTCGCGCTGGACCAGCGCCGTCACGTAGTCGTAATCGCCCGCCGAGGCGCCACCGCTCGTAATGACAAAATCGCACTCCTGCATGGCACGATGCACCAGCTCGGCAATCGCCTGCTCATCATCGGGCGCAATGCCGTAGAACACGGGCTCGGCTCCTGCATCGAGTGCTTCGGCCATCAACGCCGACGAGTTGGAGTCGCGAATCTGCCCGCGCGCCGGCACGTTGCTCGGTGTGGCCAGTTCCGTGCCCAGCGAGATGATGCCCACACGTGGGGCAGCGTGCACCTTCACGCTCGCGTAACCGGCGCTTGCCAGCAGACCCGCGCCCGCCGGAGCCACAACCTCGCCGGCGCGCATCACGACGTCGCCGGCATGGGCCTCCTCGGCGGCAGAGCGAACGTTCTCCCCTACCTTTGCCGGCGCCGAGAACCTCACACGCGAGCCCTCGTTGCCATCGCCGTCAAGCACGTCGACGATCTCGTATTTCACTACGGCGTCGGCACCCTCGGGCACCGGCGCGCCCGTCATGATGCGGACGGTCTCGCCCGTGCCGACCACGCCCTCAAAGACATGGCCCGCTGCCTCGTGTCCGATAACGTCGAGCGTCACCGGCGTCTCACCAGACGCCTGCGCCAAGTCCGCCGAACGCACGGCATATCCGTCCATAGCGCTGTTGTCAAACGGCGAGATATCGATATCGGCCACCGCGTCCTCGGCCAAGGGAAAACCAGCCGCCTGCCACACGGGAATCTCGACGAGATCGGTCGGAGCAGCGTGCGACAGGACAATCGACTGCGCGTCCTCCAGCGGAATGAGTTTCTCTGCCATATGCACCTCTTTAATGCCACGGCGCACAACAGGGACGCCGATTCTTTATGCTTGTCTCAGTATAATCCCCCGACGCGCGACCGCGATTTGGCCTGTACCCGCAAATACACCTGTCGGCCGCAAGCCGCGAAACAGAATGGAAACCAACCCACCGGCTCGTCGCGCTTGCCGCGTTTTATAATGCTTGCGTTGCAACCTAAAAGAGGAATATATGGCTCATAACAACAAACCCGAAAGCGCAAACGAAGCGCAGGATCATTCCCAGCCGCTCGACGATGGCGGTTTTTTCTCCCTGAACGACGTCATCATGGCCGGCAGGCGTCAACTCACCCGCTCCGAGCAGCTCTTGGCCGCCGACACACGCCGCAACGCCCGCAACCTACTCGCGAGCGCCAAGTTGCTCGTACTCGTCGTCATCGTCTCGCTCGCCATGGGCGTTGCCGCTTGGGCATTTTTGGCCTCGCTGAATATCGCGACCGATTATCGCGAGCACCACGTGTGGATTTACGCGTTGCTTCCCGTTGTGGGCGTTGCCACCGCATGGGTGTACAAAAACCACGGCCTTGCCGCCAAACGAGGTAACAATCTGGTCATCGACTCCGCCCTGGGCACACGCCTTATCCATATGCGCATGGCCGTCCTCACCTTCGTCTGCTCCACGCTCACGCACCTCACCGGCGGATCGGCCGGTCGCGAGGGGGCTGCGGTGCAGATTGGCGGCACCATCGCCAGCAACATCTCGAGCCTCGCCCACCTCAAAAAGCATGACCACCACGACCTCATGCTCGCCGGCATCTCGTCGGCCTTTGGCGCCGTATTCGGTTCGCCCCTTGCCGGAGCTTTCTTTGGCATGGAGATGTGCTTTATCGGCAAGATCGACTACCTGTCTCTTATACACATCTGACGCTGCCGACG
>CABSMB010000258.1 GCA_902478705.1 uncultured Collinsella sp.
CCTCTTGGCGGACGCCGTGGTGCTCGACGCCGCGATGGATGCACTGGCGGCGACCCTGTCAGCCATGCACGCGGCGGCTCCCAAGGAGACAGGCTTTACGCCCGGCGCCGTTGCCCATGCTGCGTGGCCTGCCGCTGATGAAGGCGTTGCCGCGGCCCTGATTTACGAGGGCTGCTCGCGCGGCGTGTGTGCCTCCGAGGGCGCTGAGGTGTTCGACCCGCACTCCGCTGCCGCCGCGGCGCGTGTGGTGCGCGAGGCCTGCGAGCGCATCGTTTCCTTGCTGGACGAAGCTGGCCTCGATGCGCCGATGTTGCCCGAGGTGGGCGAGCAGTTGCAGCTCGATCGCGACACCATGACGCGTGCCCTGCGCGAGCTTTCGCTCAACCGTTCCATCGTAAAGGTCGAGCGCGACGTTGCCCTGTCCGATGCCGCCGAGGCCCATGCGCGCGAGCTCGTTGCCGCCGCCATTGAGGCAGCCGGTGGCGCTGCCACCACGAGTGTGTTGCGCGAAGCCCTGGGTGTGTCGCGCAAGCGTGCCATCAGCATCTTGGAGCACCTGGATGCCGTGCGCTTTACGGTGCTCGACAAGGAAGCCGGCGGCCTACGCTCGCTACGCTAGCGACCGCCCCATAACTTGCGGTGAAATACGGACTGTTTACCCCTATATCTAGTCCATTTAGTCCGTATTCCACCGCAACCTCCAAAATGACTACCTTGCCTGGTTTGGTAAAATATCGCAGCACTTGGGAACGGATGGGCTCCGGTGGGCTCCGCGGTCCTCAAAACCGTTGCGAGGCGTGCAAAACGTCTTGGATGTGTTCGATTCACATACGTTCCCGCCACACGCTACCAGCGCTTTTGTGCTCGCGGTCTTGCTGCGTGCCGCAAAGGCGCTGTTTTGTTTTTGCACGAGCTTGTCGTAGCGCTGCTATTTCGGCGGCGGTATTTAGCTTCGTGCACCGGGTTTCGAGCATGCCGATGGAGGTGTTTTGCCGTATGACTACCGTAAGACGGGCCGATCTTTCTTGTGTCGTCCAGGCGGGCGGGTTGTCGTCGCGCATGGGCTGCGATAAGGCGCGCATGGCGTTTTGCGGCGAGCCGCTCATCGAACGCGTGCTGGGTCGGCTGGCGCCAGTTGCCGGCGAATTGGTCGTGACGACCTCGCGTCCCAGTGAGCTTGCCTATCTTGAGGAGCGCGCGTTTGGCGGCCTGGTGCCGCGCGTGGTAGCGGACCTTGAAGGGTCGGCGGGTGCCATGCGTGGCATCGCGAGCTCGCTGGCTGCCGCTCGGTTGCCCCTCGCGGCGATCGTCGCCTGCGATATGCCGTTCGTCTCACCAGAACTGATCGGCGCGCTTTCGGATCGGGTCAAGGAGGGCCCGCTCGATGTGTGCGTTCCGCGCGAGGAGCGGGGGATTGAGCCGCTGTGCGCCGTGTGGCGCCGTCAGACTTGCGCGCCGGTTGCCCGTGAGTTGCTTGACCAGGACCGCCAACGCATCCTCTGTTTGATCGACCAGGTCCATGCCGGTTATCTGGATGAGCCCCAGATTGTCGAGGTTGCCGGTTCCACGCTCTGCTTCGAAAACGTCAATACACCCGAGGAGTTTGCGGCAGCCGAGCTGCTCGCCTAGACGATGGGAGATGCCATGCCTCACGATATCTGCCCCGATACCGGGGAACCTTGCACTTGCGACGGGTCCGAACCCTGTACTTGCGGCTGCGGTGGCTGTGGACATACTGCGGAAGAGGAGGCGGCCGCCGCGGCGTATCGTGAAGCACGCCGTGAAGGCCCGTCCGGTGATGCCCTCGACCACGAACGCAAGATCATCGTGTCGTTCGACAGCACCTTCGATGTGATGGAATGCGAGCAGCTGTGCCTTGCCGCCGGTGTGCCTGGGCGCATTATGCCTTTGCCCGGCTCCATTACCGCCGGCTGCGGCCTGTGCTGGGCCATGCCGTTCTCCGGCGATGCCCTCGCCGCCTTCCGTGCTGCCACCGAAGGCCGTATAACCCCCGCCGACTACCATCAGCTCGTCCTTTAACCACCAAACCCCCACAAAGGTGCCTGTCCCCTTTGTGGGGGTTTGGAACATGTGGACGAAACAGCTTCGAAACACGCGATTTGTACATCGAGTGCTCAAAAACGTATCTACCTGCATCGTAATCAAAACGAAACATCTGCTCGTCGGCTTATGCGAAACTTTGCTGCAACAGTGCGATATTATCCATACTCGATAAAGTTCGCGGCGCATAGGGTGCCGCGACCGACATTTTTCGTTTCCCATCAATTGGAGGAAGCATGAGCTACACGCAGAAAGTTCTCGACGAGCTCAAGGCCCGCTATCCCGAGCAGCCTGAGTTCATCCAGGCCGCGACCGAGATCCTCGGCACCATCCAGCCGGCGCTCGACGCCCACCCCGAGTACGAGGAGGCCGCTCTGCTGGAGCGCCTCGTCGAGCCCGAGCGCATCGTTATGTTCCGTGTCCCCTGGGTTGACGACCAGGGCAAGGTCCAGGTCAACCGCGGCTACCGCGTCGAGTTCAACTCTGCAATTGGACCCTACAAGGGCGGCCTGCGCTTTAACCCGACGGTCACCCTGGGCATGCTCAAGTTCCTGGGCCTGGAGCAGATCCTCAAGAACAGCCTGACCACCCTTCCCATGGGCGGCGGC
>CABSMB010000259.1 GCA_902478705.1 uncultured Collinsella sp.
CGCCCATCACGCGACGGCTCGCGCGGCAGCTGCAGGTGCTGGCGGCATACTTGCCCTCGTATTTGTCGAGCCAGTGCTCGATATGCTCAATGGGCACCGAGGTGCTCGTGGCGTCGATGGCCTTCTCGACCGGAATGACGTGCATGCCGATTCCGGCGCCTCCGGGCGGCACCATCGGCGTGGCTTTGGACAGCGGGCCCTTGGATGCCTGCTCAAAGAACTTGGCGTAGACCGGGTGCTCCTCGAGCTGGCTCACGCGCATGTTGAGGAACTCGGCAGAACCCGGCACCAGCATGGGCAGCACCCACTGCTTGGCGCGCGCGGGGTTTTCCCAGTTGTACTCGAGCAGACCCGTGTAGCTCATGTCGTCGAGCATCTTCTCGATATCGGCCTCGGGCATACCGGTGAGCTTGACCATCTCGGGCAGCGTGTAGGGACGGCGCATCTTCATCTTGCAGAGCACTTCGGCCTGCTCGTCGGTCGCGGCCTCGGCAAACGACCAGTACTCGTAGCCCAGCAGCTCGTCGCGATGGAGCAGGCGGTTGGTGCAGTGCTCGCACAGCTTGACGATGGCCTCGCGCGGATGCTCCGGCAGCGGCGGCACGAACTCCGCGCCGATATCGGGCTCGGTATAGCTAATCCCCGGTCCGTTGAGAATCATGGTTGTCCCTTCTCTTGCCGCAGCCCGGCGAGACCGCAGCACCCCTCTTTTTTGCAGGCCAGACACGCCTCCATGCCGTTCACCCGCCATTGTTGACATTGTGTCAGAAATAGTATTGACGAACCGTCAACAATATTCAAGACTGTTAGGTGAACGGTTAGGCAAAAGCGGATGAAAGGCGGCAAGCGCATGAGCAACAACACGGCAGATATACCCGCGGTTGACACTGCCGCATCCGACGGCGCGGTAAAGCGCCTGTCGGGTGACGAACGCCGCCGCGAGATCCTCGATGCTGTGCGCACCGTAAGCTCCGAGCTGGGTGTATCCCACCTTTCGGTGTCGGCCGTGACCAAGCGGGCCGGCTGCACGCGCTCGCTGTTCTACCACTACTTTGCCGATATGGACGCCGCCGTCACCGCCGTTATGGACGAGGCGATCGACGGCTTTATCTCCGAGCTCGAGCAGTGGAACGCCAGCCGCACCGTCGGCGATATCGAAGGCGCGCTCGACACCGTCGCACCGCTCTTTAAGCGCCTGGTCGCCAGCGGCCACGAGCTGCCGCACACGCTGACCTCCAACAGCGGCGCGCTCTACGGCGGTTTTCTGCACAACGTGGTCCAGCGCGTGGCGCAGTACATCTGCGACACGACCGTGGTGGACTTCGTCGCTCATCACGACCTGCGCATCGACCATGTCTACGAAACGTTCTACACCCTCATCATGGGACTGTTGATGTATATCCGCACGCACCCCGATGTGCCCGACGAGACGGTCAAGGAAATCATCGCCTCGACGCTCCACATCGAGGGCTACACCGCCAAGTATCCCGAGCGCAGACCCGGGAACTGACGGCATTTGGCCAAACTGCCCGCGATCGGAAGAGGGGCCGCGGGCGTGTGAAAGGAGAGCAGCATGCTGTTCGATGTTTGGGGTAGCGATACCCTTATCCACTGGGCCGGCTGGGCCATGGTCTTTATCGGCCTGATCGTGCTCAACGAGGTCGGCCGCCGCACCAAGCTGGGCGCGGCCATCATCTTTGGCGTGGCCCCGCTGGCCATGACCATCTACTGCGTCGCCATCGCCATCGGCGTTTCGCAGGGCGCCGAGTGGGCACTCACCAACCCCACCCACGTGTACCAGAACAGCTGGTTCCACTACGCCAAGGTGTACGCGGCGCTGGCCGGCTGCTGGGGCTTCATCGCCATTAAGTACCAGTGGGGCAAGATCGGCAAGGCGCACTGGTTCCGCGCGTGGCCGTTTGTAATCGTTGCCATCAACATCATGATCGCTGTCGTGTCCGACTTTGAGAGTGCCTATCACTTCTTTGTCCTGGGCCAGTCCACTTGGGTCACCTCCGAGGGCGCCACGCAGCTGGCCGGCTGGAACAACGTGTTCAACGGCATCGCCGGCATCATCAACATCTTCTGCATGACCGGCTGGTGGAGCGTCTACGCCTCCGAGGACCAGACCGACATGCTGTGGCCCGACATGACCTGGGTCTACATCATCGCCTACGACATCTGGAACTTCTGCTACACCTACAACTGCCTGCCCACCCACTCCTGGTTCTGCGGCTTTGCGCTGCTGCTGGCGCCCACCGTCGCCGCCTTTATCTGGAACAAGGGCGGCTGGATCCAGAACCGCGCCTTTACGCTGGCCATTTGGTGCATGTTTGCCCAGGTGTTCCCGTACTTCCAGGAGGAGTCCATCTTTGTGACCCACTCCACGCTCGATCCTGCCGCCGCCACCGCGGTCTCGATTGCCGCGTTGGTCGCCAACGTCGCCGCGATCATCTACATCGTCTACCGCGCCAAGAAGCTCGGTCGCAACCCCTACAAGCAGGATGTCTTTGAGGGCACCAGCGATTGGGAGAAGGCAACCGCCCGCCGCGCCAAGGTCGATTACGCGCACGCCGAGTAACGTGTTGGTCGTCGTTGGCACCTGGGCGTAGTCCCACTTGCCAGGCTTTCGATCCAATGCCTCGCGCAGCCCCCGGAACGCG
>CABSMB010000260.1 GCA_902478705.1 uncultured Collinsella sp.
AGCGTCGGAGCCGACCTCGTCGACGAGCTCCTGCAGGGTCACCATGGTACCCTTGCGCTTAGACATACGGACGGGCTTGCCGTTGCGCAGCAGGTTGACGAGCTGGCCCAGCAGAACCTCAAACTTGCCGGGATAGCCAAGAGCGTCGCAGACGCAGCGGACGCGCTCGATGTAGCCGTGGTGGTCGGCGCCCCAGATGTCGATGACGTGGTCGACGCGCTGGAACTTATCCCAGTGATAGGCAACGTCGGAGGCGAAGTAGGTGTACTCGCCGTCGGACTTGATCAGGACGCGGTCCTTGTCGTCGCCCAGATCGGTGGAACGGAACCACAGGGCGCCGTCCTTAGTGTAGAGGTAGCCCATCTTGTCGAGCTTCTCAAAAGCGCGGTCGACGGCGGAAGTGCCGGCAGTCTCGCCCTCGGTGTCCTTCACATACAGCGAGCGCTCGGAGAACCAACGATCGAAGTCGCAATTGACGGCGTGGCAGAGGTCGCGCATGTTGTCGACCATCTTCACGTAGCCGCGCTCACGGAAGCTCTCCATGCGCTCCTGCGGATCGGCGTTGACCCACTTATCGCCGTCGGTGCGCCAGAACTCGGCAGCCTCGTCGATGATGTAGTCGCCGCCGTAGGAGTCCTTGCCCAGGGTCTCGGCAAAGTTGTCCTGATAGGGATGGGTCTCGGGGTGCTCGTCGTTCTCGTCGGCGACAAAGGCGTCGCGGTCGGCGATCAGAATCTTGTGGGCCTCGTCGATATCCACGCCCTGCTTAGCGATGATGTCGGCAAGCTGCATGTAGCGCGTGCTGATGGAGTTGCCGAAGGTGTTCATCTGAGAGCCGTGGTCGTTAATGTAGAACTCACGCTGGATGTCATAGCCGGCGTGCTCCATAACGCGGCAAAGCGAATCGCCCAGAGCGGCCCAGCGGCCGTGGCCGATGTGCATGGGGCCGACGGGGTTGGCGGAAACGAACTCGACCTGGGTCTTCAGGCCGCCACCGACGTTGGACTTAGCGAAGTCCATACCCTTCTCGCGAGCCTCGCCAAAGATAGCGTTCTTGACGGCAACGGAGAGGTAGAAGTTGATGAAGCCGGGGCCTGCGATCTCGACCTTCTCGATCGCGGGGTCCTCGGGCATATGGGCAACGACGGCCTCGGCGATCTTGCGCGGGGCGCAGTGAGCCAGCTTGGCGGACTTCAGGGCCATGGTGGAGGTCCACTCGCCATGAGAAGTGTCAGCCGGTCGCTCGATGGCGCAATCGTCAAGTTCAAATGCGGAAAGGTCGCCGGCCTCCTGGGCCGCAGCAAGCGCAGCGCGTAGCAGCTCTTCAATCTTCTCGGGCATAGATCCTCCTTGTGTTAAAGCCCCCGAGCTCTTGGTCACTCGTAGGGCAAAAGCCAGAGTTTGTAGCACTCTATCACAAGCGACGCGCACTGTCGTAGGGTAAAGCCAATCGATATTGCATATGCACAAAAATGACTACGGCCTACGCGGAGTCACTCAAAGTTGGCAGTCTGCCTGCAGATTATGCACGCGCCGGAATTGCATAAAGGCATGAATGAGCCGCGCGTTTTATCGAATACTCTTACCTATCAGAGTTGTGTGCTTTTCCTGAATAAAGTGAAGGTTTGCGCACGTCAGCGTGGTATTCTAGACATACGTAAATTCGTATAAGTTGGAGGTAGCATGTTCTCAATCGGTCAACACGTCATTCATCCGGGTCAGGGAGTCTGCACCGTCGTCGGTTTTAGGGACGACACGCCGCAGCCCATGCTGTTGCTCGAGACCAAGCAGGGACATGCGCAGACGATCCTTATGTACCCCGTGGCGCAGGCCGACCGTTTGCACGCCGCCATCTCCCAGCAAGATGCCGAGCACCTGCTGAGTCACTACAACGAGCTCGAGTGCGACACCTTCACCGAGCGCAACAGCTCGCTCGAGGAGACGCATTTTAAGCAGCAGCTCAAGCTGGGCGCACCCGAGACGGTCCGCGTAGCCAAGACCATGATGCACCGCATTCGCCAGGCCGAAGAGGCCAGCAAAAAGCCAAGCTCCTACTATATGCGTGTGCTCAAGGAAGCCAAGCGTCGCTCCATCGAGGAGTTCGCCGTAGCCCTCGGTGTCACCGAAGAAGACGCCGAGGCCCGCCTAGCCCAAGCCGCCCTCAACTAACCCGCCAAAAACCGCGACAAAGGGGACAGGCACCTTTGTCGCGGTTTTCTTGTTCTAGTAGTATTCAATCATTAGCGATACCCACGAGCACAAGGAGTCTCTTATGGCAGAGCCGCTTACCGCCGGAATCACCCGCGACCGCGCGTTCGAACTGCTCAACGAGCACAACAAGGACCCGTTCCACATCACGCACGGCGAGACGGTCGAGGGCACCATGCGCTACTTTGCGCGCGAGTTCGACCCCGAAAACGAGGAGTTTTGGGGCATCGTCGGTCTGCTGCACGACCTGGATTGGGAGGAACATGAGGACGACCCCATGAACCACACCATCTATGCTGCCGAGATCCTCGAGGGTGAGGGTGCCTCCCCGGAGCTCATCCGCGCCATTCAGACCCACACATCCGATTTCAACTCTTCGCTGCCCAAGCCCGAGCTGCAGATGGAAAAGATTCTGTTTGCCTGCGACGAGCTCACCGGCCTGATCGG
>CABSMB010000261.1 GCA_902478705.1 uncultured Collinsella sp.
CTCGCAGCCGGCGAGCTCCTTCTGGGCCGCGGCGATCTCCTTCTCCAGGCGCGCCTTCTCGGCCGAAAGATCAACCTTGCCCTCGAGCACCGCAAAGACCTCGACGCCGCTATCGACCACGGCAATGCTCGCAGCCGGCTTCTCAACGTCGGTGCCCATGACCAGCGAGGCGGTATTCGCCAGCGGCTCGATGGTCGAGCGCAGGCCCTCGAGCTTCTCAATGTCCTCGGCACCGGCGCGCACGACCACATCGAGCTCGGCCTTGGGACTCAAGCGATAACGCGAACGGGTGGCGCGGGCAGCAGACACGACGGTTCGGCACAGCTCAAACGCGCGCTCGGCGTCCTCGTCAACATACTTGGCGTAATCGGCGGGCTCGGGCCACTTGGCGATCATGAGCGCCTCGGCGCGGTCAACGTTGCCCTCGGCGTCCAGGTCGAGCACGCTCGCCGGCATGTTGTCCCAGATCTCCTCGGTGACAAACGGCATAAGCGGGTGCATCAGACGAATGGAGGTGTCAAGCACAAAGATCAGGTTGCGCTGGGCCTGCAGACGGCCCTCGCCCTTCAGGCGGGCCTTGGTGACCTCGACGTACCAGTCGCAGACCTCGTTCCAGAAGAACTGCTGCACGCCGCGGGCCATATCGCCAAAGGTGTAGTTCTCAATGCCCTCGGTGACCATCTTCACGGCCTTGGCCAGGCGGCTGAACATCCAGGCGTCGGCCGGCGTCTCCACGACGGGCTCGCCGGGCGTGTAGCCCTCCATGTTCATGAGCAGGAAGCGGCTGGCGTTCCAGATCTTGGTCACAAAGCTCTTGGCCTGATCGGTACGCGGGCTGTCGATGAGCTTCTTGGTCTTCTTGTCGATGTTCGCGTCGAACTTGACGTCCTGGTTGTTGGTGCACAGCGTGAGCAGGTTGTAGCGCATGGCGTCGGCGCCGTACATACCGATGAGGTCCATGGGGTCAACGCCGTTGCCCTTGGACTTGGACATGCGGCTGCCGTCCTTGGCCAGGATCGTCGGGTAGATGACGACGTCCTTAAACGGCACCTCGTCCAGGAAGTACAGCGAGCTCATGACCATGCGGGCGACCCACAGTGCGATGATGTCGCGCGCGGTGACGAGCGCCGTCGTGGGGTGATGACCCTCGAGCAGCTCCGGCTTTTGCGGCCAGCCCTGCGTGGCAAAGGTCCACAGCTGCGAGCTGAACCAGGTATCCAGCACGTTCTCGTCCTGATGCACGTGGTGGCCGCCGCACTTGGGGCACACGTCGGTGTCCTCGGTCAGGGCGTCCTCCCAGCCGCAGTCCTCGCAGTAGAACACGGGGATGCGATGGCCCCACCACAGCTGGCGGCTGATGCACCAGTCCTTAAGGTTCTCCATCCAGGTGGTGTAGGTCTGCGTCCAGCGCGCGGGGTGGAAAGTGACCTTGCCGGAGTTGACGGCGTCGAGCGCCGGCCCCTTGAGCTTGTCGACGGCGACGAACCACTGCTCGGACAGCCACGGCTCCAGGGCGGCGTCGCAGCGGTAGCAGTGCATGACGGAGTGGTCGTGGTCCTCGACGTGATCGAGCAGGTCATGCTCCTCAAACCACTTGATGACGGCCTCGCGGCACTCCTCGCGGGTCATGCCGGTGAACTCACCATAGCCCTCGACGACCACCGCGTGCTCGTCGAAGATGTTAATCTGCGGCAGGTCGTGGGCCTGACCCATGGCGTAGTCGTTGGGGTCGTGGGCCGGGGTGACCTTGACGAAGCCAGAGCCAAAGTTAGCGTCGACGTGCCAATCCTCAAAGATGGGGATCTCGCGGTCGACGATGGGGAGCTTGACGGTCTTACCCACGAAGGCGGCCTTCTCGGGGCCCTTCGGGGAGACAGCGACGCCCGTGTCGCCGAGCATGGTCTCGGGGCGCGTGGTGGCGACGACGATGTAGTCCTGGCCGTTGACCGGCTCGGTCAGCGGGTAGCGCAGGTGCCACAGATGGCCCTTCTCGTCCTTGTACTCAGCCTCGTCGTCCGAGATAGCGGTGGTGCAGTTGGGGCACCAGTTGACGATGCGCTTGCCGCGGTAGATCAGGCCGTCGTGATACCAGTCGCAGAAGACCTTGCGCACGGCCTGGGCGTAGTCCTCGTCCATGGTGAAGCGCTCGTTATCAAAGTCGACAGAGCAGCCCATACGCTTGATCTGCTCGACGATGATGCCGCCGTACTCGTGGGTCCAATCCCAGCAGGCGTCGACAAACTTATCGCGACCGATCTCCAGACGGCTAATGCCCTCGCTCTTGAGCTTCTTGTCGACCTTGGTCTGTGTGGCGATACCGGCGTGGTCGGTGCCCAGCACCCAGCGCGTGGACTTGCCGCGCATGCGGGCCATACGGACGATGGCGTCCTGGATGGAGTCGTCGGTGGCGTGACCCATGTGGAGCTTGCCGGTCACATTGGGAGGCGGAATGGTAACAGTGCAGTCGCCCACGCCCTCGCGGCGCTTGTAGTAGCCGCCGTCGAGCCACTTCTGCAGGATCGCCGGCTCGTTGGTCGACGGATCGTAGTTCTTGGGCATTTCTTCCATATATCTCTCCCTGTCCCGCCGGGGAGAAATGTAGGCCCGTTTTTCGCTCGGTCAGGTCCTGGGCTCGCTCGAAGACCACATTAAGT
>CABSMB010000262.1 GCA_902478705.1 uncultured Collinsella sp.
TCCTCTAGGCCGTTGACCAGGTCGACCGGATAGGAACCGGCGCTCTCGAGTGCGGTGGAGTTGATGACGTGGCCGATGATCAGCTTGGCGCCGTTGTTCGCGGCGACCTTGATGGCGCGTGCGAGCACAAAATCCTGCTGCTCAGTACCGTCGAGTGAAACAAATACCTTGGTGTAGCCCTCGTTCATGGTTTCCTCCTTGGTCTATCGCACGGGCGCGGGGCTCGTGCGTCGGGCGGGCGCGGGTGCGTTGGCCGCCGGACACTTTACCTTGTTGCAGTTATACCCAAGGATTTCGGTTTGACCGCTTGCAATTCTGTGAACGGGCGAGTTTTTTGGTAAGGGCAGGCGCGGTCGCACCGCCAACGGTTGATAATGGGACCTCGCCCGCATCGTCCGCAGAACATCTACCGGCGGGTGTCTAATGAGGGGGTCCCTTTGGATATCATCGAGCTTCTAAAATCTGCCTTCATGGGCCTGGTTGAGGGCATCACCGAATGGCTGCCTGTTTCGTCGACCGGTCACATGATCTTGGTGGACGAGTTCGTCAAGATGAACGTGAGCGAGACGTTCTGGAATATGTTCCTGGTCGTGATCCAGCTTGGCGCCATTTTGGCCGTCTGCGTCCTGTTCTTCTACGACCTTAACCCGTTTTCTCCTAGCAAGGGCAAGGAAGGCCGCCGCGACACCTGGGTGCTGTGGGGCAAGATTGTGCTCGGCTGCATTCCTGCCGCTGCAATCGGTCTGCCGCTCAACGACTGGATGGAGGAGCATTTCTACAATGCTCCCGTCGTGGCGTTGGCGCTCATTGTGTACGGCGTGCTGTTTATCGTGATTGAGAACTGGCGCGCGAACAAGCGCGACCAGGCCGCTCTTGCCGGTTCGTTTGGTTCTCGTGCTGTGGTGCCGGGTGGACGTCCTGCCGGTGCGCACTTTGCGGCGCCCGTCGCGGCTACCGCTGAGGATGAAGACGATGACGATAGCCTGGACTTTGGCTCCATCACTACGCTCGAGGATCTGAGCTGGAAGACCGCACTGGGCATCGGTTGCTTCCAGGTGCTTTCGCTGATTCCGGGCACATCGCGCTCCGGCTCCACCATCATCGGTGGCCTGCTTTTGGGCTGCACGCGCTCGGTGGCGTCTAAGTTTACGTTCTTCCTGGCCATCCCTGTCATGTTTGGCGCGAGTGCGCTCAAGCTGGTCAAGTACTTCATCAAGGGCGGCACGTTCGGCGCCAACGAGGTCGCTATCTTGGGCGTGGGCTGCGTTGTGGCCTTTGTGGTTTCGCTCATCGCCATCAAGTGGCTCATGGGCTTCGTCCGCCGTCACGACTTTAAGTGCTTCGGTGTTTATCGCATCATCCTGGGCATCGTAGTGCTCGCATACTTCTTCGTTCTGGAGCCTATGCTCGGCCTGTAACTTGGTTGACGCTGCGCGGCGGCCAGGGCGACAACTTGTCATTCAAAGAGGGTGGCATGACCAAAAGGTCTATGCCGCCCTCTTTTCATGCCAATTTGTTCGCCCTGGCCGCCGCTCGCTACCGTTGCCATGACATCGGTGGCTCCGTGATTGGCTCAATGGGGCGGGCCTGACGATCGCGCACGGAGTCGTGGTGTGATTTGCGTCGGTGTCCGCGCGGCTCGGTATACTGGTACGGCTCAAACTATGGCGCTGCCCGCAGGCGCGCCGTCCGTCAGATGAGGAGTCGCCCATGACCCAGCCCCTGCCCTGGGAAAAGAACACCGCGGTACCCGTGCCGCCCGCGCCGGAACCCGTGCCGCTCGATGCATACACCGCCCCCGCCGCGCCGGAGCCCGAGCTCGTTCCGCTCGACATCTACGACGCCCCGGCTCCGACGCCCAAACCCGCCAAGCCGCTCGTCGATATCGATAGCCTGAACCCCGCCCAGCGCGAGGCGGTCCTGACCACCGAGGGCCCGCTGCTGGTGCTCGCCGGCGCCGGTTCGGGCAAGACCCGCGTTTTGACCTTCCGCATCGCGCATATGCTTGGCGACCTGGGCGTTAAGCCCTGGCAGGTTCTGGCCATCACGTTTACCAACAAGGCCGCGGCCGAGATGCGCGAGCGTCTGGCGGCGCTCATTCCCAGTGGCACCCGCGGCATGTGGGTGTGCACCTTCCACGCCATGTGCGTGCGCATGCTGCGCGAGGATGCCGATCTGCTGGGCTACACCGGTCAGTTCACGATCTACGATGATGACGACTCAAAGCGCATGGTGCGCGACATTATGCAGGCGCTCGGCATCGAGCAAAAGCAGTTCCCCATCAACATGATCCGCAGCAAGATCAGCTCGGCTAAAAACGCCATGATCGGGCCCGAGGACATGCTCAAATCCGCCGATAGCCCTAATGACAAAAAGGCCGCGCAGGTCTACCTGGAGCTGGAGCGCCGCCTGCGCGCCGCCAACGCGATGGACTTCGACGACCTGCTCGTGCGCACGCTCGAGCTGCTGCGCACCCGCCCCGAGGTGCTCGACAAGTACCAGGAGCGCTTCCGCTACATTAGCGTCGACGAGTATCAGGACACCAACCACGTCCAGTACGAGATCGCCAACCTACTGGCCGCCAAGTACCAAAACCTCATGGTCGTGGGCGACGATGACCCTGTCTCTTATACACATCTGACGCTGCC
>CABSMB010000263.1 GCA_902478705.1 uncultured Collinsella sp.
GCGCCAAGGCCGCCGACCTTCAGACCCAGATTGACGCCGCCGCCAAGGAGCGCATCGCGCTTGCCGCCACGCTGCCGACCGACGTGCTCACCGACTACGAGCGCCTGCTCAAGCAGTTCCGCGGCCTGGCTGTCGAGACCATCCAGGGCAACATCCCCACGGTCTGCCACACCGCGCTGCAGGCGTCGTCCATGAGCGACCTTAACCACGATGGCAGCGAGATTACGCACTGCCCGTACTGCCACCGCCTGCTGGTGCTCCCGAGCCAGGAAGCTTAAACGATGGCGGCACCCGACAATTCAATGCAACTTGAGGGAAAAACGATCCTGCTGGGCATTACCGGCGGGATCGCCGCCTATAAGTCCTGCAACATCGTGCGCCTGCTGCAAAAGCGCGGCGCACGCGTCAAGGTCGTCATGAGCGAGCATGCCACGGAGTTTGTGGGGCCGCTCACCTTCCGCGCGCTCACCAATGAGCCGGTCGCGGTGGGTCTGTTCGACGACCCCTCCGACCCCATCCATCACATTTCGCTCGCTCAGGAGCCCGACCTGGTGGTCGTGGCACCAGCGACGGCCAATATCATCGCCAAGATGGCCAACGGCATTGCCGATGACCTCATTTCCACGACGTTACTTGCCACGCCGCGACCGATCGTGATCGCGCCGGCTATGAACAACGGCATGTGGAAGGCGGCAGCGACGCAGGCCAACATGGCCACGCTGCGTGACCGCGGTGTCCATGTAGTGGGCCCGGGCAGCGGCTACCTTGCCTGCGGCGATGTGGACACGGGACGCATGAGCGAGCCCGAGGACATTGTCGAGGCTATCTGCGAGGTGCTCAATCCCGCGCCGCAAGACTTGGCTGGCAAGCGGATCGTCATCACGGCCGGCCCCACGCATGAGCCGATCGATCCGGTGCGCTTTATCGGTAACCGCTCGTCGGGCAAGATGGGCATCGCCCTGGCGGGGGAGGCCGCACGCCGCGGTGCCGCTGTTACACTCGTGTTGGGGCCGACGTCGCTCGATGTTCCCCGCGGCGTTGAGTGCGTACGCGTGCAGACCGCCGCAGAGATGCTCCAGGCGGCATTGAGTGCCTTCCAGGCGGCTGACGCTGCCATTTGCGCGGCCGCCGTCGCCGATTACACGCCCGCAGCCCCCGCGGACCACAAACTCAAAAAGGCCAACGAACACCTCGATCGTATCGAGCTTGTCGAGACCGTCGACATCTTGGCCGAGCTCTCGCGCCAGAAGGGCGAGCGCTGTGTGATCGGCTTTGCGGCCGAGACCGATAACGTCGTGGAGTACGCCGAGCGTAAATTGGCCCGCAAGGGCTGCGATGCGATTATCGCCAACGACGTCTCGCGCGCGGATTCGGGCTTTGGAACCGACACCAACAAGGCCTGGATTGTGAGCGCAACGGGCACGCAAGAACTTCCCGTGCTAACAAAACCCCAGCTCGCAGATTCAGTTCTGAACTTGCTCAAAAATAATTAAAAAAGTTCTTGCACAAGGTCAAAGTTTCGGGTTAATATACTCCCTGTTGCGAGCGAGAGCAGAGCAACAAACAAAAGCTTCGGGACGTGGCGCAGCTTGGTAGCGCACTTGACTGGGGGTCAAGGGGTCGCTGGTTCGAATCCAGTCGTCCCGACCAGAAGTTTACAGGTCAGGCACTTTGTGCCTGACCTTTTTTGTTTTTAAGCAATTGCTTGATTTACTTCAATCAACAACTGACTTGCCCTCCATATGTCTGGACTCTCTATGGCTGCGCTGGATAGACATCGCCGGAACGGGTATAGTATCGAAAGTTTTGTCGTTCACCAGCGGGGGAGTCCTGTGGGCATCAAGAAGAAGATCAAAAAGGAGCTTATCGGCACCTCCGATTACCCGTCGAATAAGATCTTTACGATCTCCAATTTCATCACCTTTACGCGCCTGATCCTCACGCTTGTCTTTCTGTATCTGTTCGTGACGGATAACAACCGCGTCGTCGCCATCGTGATTTATGCCATCGCCGCCTCCACCGACTGGATGGACGGCCAGATCGCCCGCATGACCAAGACGGTCTCGTGGCTCGGCAAGATCATGGACCCCATCTGCGACCGAGCGCTGCTGTTTACGGGCGTCCTGGGCCTGGTGGTTCGCGGCGAACTGCCCATCTGGGTCTGTGTGCTCATCATCGGTCGTGATATCTACCTGGGCATCGGGACGCTCATCGTGCGCCATTATCACCGTCGTCCCATCGACGTCGTCTTTCCCGGCAAGATCGCCACGGCGCTGCTCATGACCGGCTTTTCGCTCATGCTGCTGGGCATTCCCGTCGTCGATAGCTGGGATCTGTTGCCCTCCACGTTTGCGGCGTTCCCGGGCCTTAACGGGAGCGCAGTGCCGCTCGGCATCTTTTTTGTGTACGGCGGCGTGATCTTCTCCATGCTCACCGCTGTCATCTATTCCGTTAAGGGCGGGATGGCCATTAAAAATGCCGTCGCCCACCCAGAGGACGAGGACGTCGACTTTCTCAACCCCGAAATCGAAGACTGATTCATTGGGGTATGATTACGTACGGTTCATTCTTTGCGGCATGCCCGCGTTATGTTAGGGGTTGTCATGGACAACAAGGTTAACAATATGCCTCAGAACGATAATACTG
>CABSMB010000264.1 GCA_902478705.1 uncultured Collinsella sp.
GTACCTCGATATTTGCACGAGGTACCGTTACGTCTTTAGCGCATAACTCATATATCGCAGCTTCGCCAACGGCAGCCCGCACCCCGGCAACCCCGCCAACATGATCGGCATGACCGTGCGTGCAGACAGAGCCGAGTACGCGCACCTCGGGATGCGCAGTGCGAATATGCTCCACAAGACGCTCGCCTTCCCACGCGGGATCGACGATTAAGCACTCGCCATTTGAAATCACGGCGTAACTGTTGGTCTGAATCGGGCCGTTGACGAGCGTCTCAATCGAAGCAGTACCTCGGGGTGTCAGGTCCAAAGTCATATCGTCCATATGCACACTCTCCTTCTAAATACGTCGATAAATACGTCGATAAATACGTCGAGGCACCAAACGATGCCTCGAACGTAACCAATATCTATGATGCTGCGAGACTCTCGCACCTACACACGGCGCTTGAGTTGCGCTCCTCCCTCGCCGGGCATGAGGCGGCGAGCGTCGTAGACCGAGTCGACACTGCTGATAGAGGCAAGCAGCGGGTCCAGACCGCTCGCGTCCGAAATCTCGACCATGAAGCGCAGCGTCGCGATGCCCTCGCGGTTGGTCGATGTGGCGGCCGAAAGGATGTTTCCGCCCGCATCGCCGATGGCGATGGTGACATCCTTGAGCAGACCCATACGGTCCAGGCACTCGACCACGATCTCTACCTGGAAGAGGGTGTCGGCGGCGCCGTCCCACTCCACGTCGATCATGCGCTCGGGATGCTCCATAAGGCCCTTGACGTTGGGGCAGTTGGCGCGATGCACCGAGACGCCGCGACCGCGCGTGATGAAGCCAACGATGTCGTCGCCCGTCACGGGATTGCAGCAATGTGCCAGACGCACCAGCAGGCCGCTGTTGCTCTCGCCCTTGACGATAATACCGTTGCTCGCGCTCTTGCCGCGCTTTTGCGGTTTGCGGTTGGAGCCGCGGGCGGGCTGTTTCACGACCTCGGCGATGGCCTCGGCCTTAGTGAGCTGCTCCTCGGGCTTGGGGTCCAAGATCTGCTCGACCTTGTTGCCCACGGCACGCGGGGCGACCTTGCCGGCACCGACAGCCGCAAACAGGTCCTCGAGTTGCTTGTAGTTCATCTGCTCCGCCACGGCATTGAGTGCACGCGTCGAGCGCGGCGTGGAGATACCGTACCCGCGCTTGCGCAGGTCCTTGGCCAGTATATCGCGACCGGCGGCAGCGTCGTCGTCCTTAGTCGCGGCGGCAAAGTAGCGACGGATCTTGGACTTGGCCGAAGGCGTCTTAACGATCTTGAGCCAGTCGCGCGACGGCTTGGAGCTCTTGTTGGTCAGGATCTCGACGCGGTCGCCCGTCTTTATCTCGTGCGTGAGCGGCGCCACCGCACCGTTGATCTTGGCGCCCACGCAGTGGTTGCCGACCTCGGTGTGGACGGCATAGGCAAAGTCGAGCGGGGTGGAGCCGGCACGAAGCGCCATGACCTCGCCCTTGGGCGTAAAGACAAAGATCTCCTGGTCGAACAGGTCGACCTTCAGCGAATGCAGATACTCCTTGGCATCGGTAATCTCGTCGGAGGCAGCCCAGTCGAGCGAGTGCTTGAGCCAGTTGATCTGGTCGTCCAGACGCTGGGCATCGTTAGTCTTGGAGGCGGACGATCCGCCCGATTTCTTATACAGCCAGTGGGCGGCGATACCGTACTCGGCCTGCTCATGCATCTCGTAGGTTCGAATCTGAATCTCGAGCGGACGAGCCGTGGGGCCGATAACCGTCGTGTGGAGCGACTGATAGTTATTGACCTTGGGCATGGCGATATAGTCTTTAAAGCGGCCGGGCATGGGGTGCCACAGCGTGTGCACCGCGCCGAGCGTGGAGTAGCAGTCGCGCACCGAATGGGTAATGACGCGCAGCGCCACCAGGTCGTAGATCTCGGAGAACTCCTTGCCCTTGCGCTTCATCTTTTGGTAGATGGACCAATAGTGCTTGGAACGGCCGTTGATCTGGAAGCCCTCCAGGCCAATACGGTTGAGCTCGTCGGTGAGCGTCTTGATGGTCTCGGCCAGATAGCGCTCGCGAACCTCGCGCGACTCCGCCACCATACGTGCGATGCGCTGGTAGGCATCGGGCTCCAAGTAGAAGAACGACAGGTCCTCGAGCTCCCACTTAATAGAGCTCATGCCCAGGCGGTCGGCCAGGGGCGCATACACGTCCATGGTCTCGCGTGCCTTAAACAGGCGACGGTCCTCACGCAGGGCAGCCAGCGTACGCATGTTGTGCAGGCGGTCGGCAAGTTTGACGATGATGACGCGGATGTCCTTGGACATGGCGAGGAACATCTTGCGCAGCGTGAGCGCCTGCTTCTCGTCCATGCTGTCGACTTCGATGTTGGTGAGCTTGGTCACGCCGTCGACAAGCTCGGCCACCGTATCGCCAAACAGGCCCGAAACATCGGCAAGTGAGGTCTCGGTATCCTCGACGGTATCGTGCAGTAGCGCGGCACACACCACGTCGCAGTCCATCTTGAGATCAGCCAAAATGATGGCAACCTCGACGGGATGGTTAATGTACATCTCACCCGAGCGGCGCTTTTGGTTACAGTGCTTCTCGGCGGCAAAGCAGTAGGCTTGCTC
>CABSMB010000265.1 GCA_902478705.1 uncultured Collinsella sp.
GGGGTCATGAGCAGCAGGCCCTCGGCAAGGGAGGTGTCGAAGCCCTCAACGCCCAGGATGCCGTCCATGCCGTCGCAGCCCATCATCTTGACGTCGTAGCCCATGTCCTTGGCGTTCTTGAGCAGGACGGACGCCGGCGTGTAGTAGATCGGCGCAAAGATCATGGTGGCGCCTGCCTGCTTGGCCTTGGTCAGCTGGTTGGTAAAGCTCGTGGCGGAGTCGTCCTTAAAGGTCTCCTCGTCGACAATCTCGAGCTTGGACTTAGCGGCCTGGGCCTTAAAGGAATCTGCGATGCCCGAAGAATAGGCGTCGCCGGAGTTATAGAACAGCACGAACTTCTCGTCCGCATACTTCTGCGCCAGGAACTTGGCAGCGTTGACACCCTGGTTGGGGTCGGTAAAGCAAACCTGGAAGACGCAATCCTTGCCCTTGGTAACGTCCTCGGAAGACGCGGACGGGGTGATCATGAACGTCTCGGGGTCGTTACCGCACTCGGCGGCAACGGCGACCGACGCACCCGTGGTGGTCGGACCGACGAGGGCCTGCATGCCCCAGTCGAGCAGGGTGTTGAAGGCGTTGACGGCCTTCTCGCCGTCAGCCTGGTCGTCCTCGGCCTTGCTGACAAGCGGCAGCTCCTTAGTCGAGAAATCCTTGCAGCCAAGCTCGACAGCCTGTGTAACGGACTTGCCGTAGGACGCGTTGGCGCCGGTCAGCGGGCCGATGGTACCGATCTTAAACGAAGCGTCGCCCGAAGCGGAACCGCTGTCGCCGCCGTTGGAGGAGCAGCCAGCTAGAATGGACATCGCCCCCAGACCTGCTGCGCTCGCGATAACGCTCCTGCGATTCATAACAGGGTTCAATGACTTACCGGTGAGGCTCGACATGCGGCTCTCCTCTCAAATCTCGTCGGGTTTCGGTTACCCGACAGGCCATCCTTCGCCGTGTTCGGCGTTCGCAAAATAGTAGACGCTTTAGTTGAGAAAAGTGGCGATTATTTCAACTTTTCTTTTGTTTTGTCCATTTATCCATATTTATGTGTATTTCTATTAGTTTATGCAGTTTAGCCACTTTATTGTGTGAAAGTAATGTTTCTGTTCTGTTACAGGCGTCTCTGCCTTGAATAAAACAGCCTCACCGGTCGCGCTTTATGCGCACTTAGGCGGCGATGTACTTGCCGTCCTGAATCACATAGGCTGTGGCGGGCTTTTCGACCTGGCCCTCGTCATTCCACGTCAGCTCGCCGGTCAGGCCCTCGATCTTGATCTTGCGCATGGCCTTGGCAAGGTCGCCGGCAATGTCGGCGCCGTCGGCCGCAATGTCGATGCCTGCCTTATCGATGGCCTCGACAATCGCGTGGACGCAGTCATAGGCATCGGCGGCGAACTGGTTGGGCGTCTCGTCGTAGGCGTCCTTATATGCCTTGACGAAGTCGGCGTTCTTCTCGTCGTCGGCGGAGAACGGGGTCATGAGCAGCACGCCCTCGGCAAGAGAGGTATCGAAGCCCTCAACGGAGAGCAGGCCGTCCATGCCGTCGGTGCCCATGAGGGTCATGTCGTAGCCCATGTCCTTGGCGTTCTTGAGCAAAACGGACGCCGGCGTGTAGTAGATCGGCGCAAAGATGAGCGTGGCGCCGGCCTCCTTGGCCTTGGTGAGCTGGTTGGTAAAGCTTGTGGAAGAGTCGTCCTTAAAGGTCTCGGTATCGACGATGTCGAGCTTGGACGCCTTGGCCTGCTCGGCAAAAGCGTCGGCAACGCCCGAGCTATACGTATCGCCGGAGTTGTAGAACAGGGCGATCTTGGCATCCGCGTACTTCTCGGCCAAGAACTTTGCGGCGCTGGCGCCCATGGTGGGATCGGTGAAGCAAACCTGGAAAACCGTGGTCTTATCCTTGGTAACGTCGAGCGACGAGGCCGAAGGCGTGACCATGAGCATATCGTCGGCGATCTCGCCCGAGACAGCGACGGCGGCACCGGTGGTGACGGGGCCGACAAGCGCCTGCATGCCCCAGTCGCACAAGGTATTGAAGGCGTTGATGGCCTTCTCGCCGTCGGCGACGTCATCCTCGGACTTAAGCGAGAGCTTGAGGTCCTTGGTCGAGAAATCCTTGGCGGCGAGCTTGGCACCTTTCTCGGCCGAGACGCCATAGGTTGCCGCGGCGCCGGTCAAGGGGCCGATGACACCAATCTTGAAGGTCTTGCCGTCATCGGCGGAGCCGCCGTCCGAGCCACCCGACGAACACCCAGCGAGTGCGGCGGTGCTGCCGAGCGCCGCGGCACCGGCGAGAAAGCTCCTACGGCTGAGCGTGCTGTTAATGTTGAACATGGTGTCCCCCTTTTCGCTGGCCGCGGTGCGGCCGTCTTGCGGTACAGGGCAAACCTTATGGTGCAAACGTTGACAGTTTGTTACGGAGTTCCGTTTGTAGCGAGCATGTTTCCAATGTTTCCGCAGCGTTTCGGGGGTGCCGTTTTGTGCGGCTCCTGTTGCCTGGCGAGCACGCGCCCTCGGTTCACGCTAGAATGCACTCAACCTTTAAGTGGTTAATCCATCCATAAGATGCACGAAGGAGCTATCTATGAGCGAACCCCTGCGCCCGTGAACGTCGGCCTCATCGGTCTGGGA
>CABSMB010000266.1 GCA_902478705.1 uncultured Collinsella sp.
ACAAGAGACGTCGGTCGGATCCATGCCACAAATGGCTGCATAGCCTCCCAGCAGCAGCGGCGTCACGCCAAACTTGGTGCCGATACGACGCGACGTGTGGTGGATATCAAAGCGACACGGCAGGCCCAAAAAGAACTCAGTCACGCGGACACCGCAGGCACGCGCCGCCAAAAAGTGGCCGCCCTCGTGCAAAAACACGAGGACGGAAAGCATCAGCAGGCCCCAAAAGACCGATGAGAGAACGCTCAGAACAGTATCCATAAAACGAAAAAGCAATCCTTATGGGTTAAGAACGGGTTGCGGCAAGCACCTGCGCGGCCTTTTCACGCGCCCACGCATCGATTTCGCGAAGCTGGTCAAACGAATCGACCGTCTGCGCATCGTGAGCATCCATGCAGGATTCCACAATGCGATCGATATCGGTAAAGCTGCAGCCATCATGCAGGAAGGCATCGACGGCGACCTCGTTGGCGGCATTGAGCACGCACGGCATGGTGCCGCCCGTCTTGCCGGCACGTTCGGCCAGCGCAAGGCAGCGGAAGGTATCCATGTCGGCCGCGTCAAAGGTAAGCTGCCCCAACTCGCGGAAATCGATACGCGGAGCCGGAGTATCCCAACGCTCGGGATACGAGAAAGCAAACTGGATGGGAATGCGCATGTCGGAGGCACCGAGATGCGCCATCACGGAGCCGTCGGCAAACTCGACCATGGAGTGAATCTTGGACTGGCGCTGCACGACCACGTTAATGAAATCGAGATCGCAGCCGAACAGATGCATGGCCTCGATACGTTCCAGACCTTTGTTCATGAGGGTGGCGGAGTCAATCGTGATCTTGGCACCCATAGCCCACGTAGGATGCGCCAGGGCATCAGCGCGCGTCACGCGATCGAGCTCGTCACGCGTGCGGCCAAAGAACGGGCCGCCCGAGCAGGTAAGCCAAATGCAGTGAGCCTCGCGCGGATTCTCGCCAAGATAGCACTGGTAGATGGCAGAATGCTCGGAGTCGACAGGGATAAGCTGGCCCGGCTGCGCCAACAGCATAAGCAGATCGCCACCGACGACGAGCGACTCCTTGTTGGCCAGGGCAAGACGCTTGTTCGAGGTCAGAGCAGCATGGCTCGCCTCGAGACCGGCAGCGCCCACGATGGCAACGAGCACGCAGTCGACATCATCGCGGCATGCGAGCTCGCACACGGCCTGCGCGCCAACGCCGAGCTCCGTGCCCTCGGGCAGTTCCTGCAGTACAGCGTCGGCGCCATGGGAGGCGTCCGCCACGGCAACCGCCGGAACCGAGAACTCACGGGCAGCGGCAACGAGCTCGGAGGTGCTGGAGTTTACGGACAGTGCCGTCACCTGCAGGCGATCGGCATGCTGGCGGCACACGTCAAGCGCCTGAGTGCCGATAGAACCCGTACAGCCCAGAATGGCAACACGAAGACGCCCATCGGGACCGTAGGTGGTCTGATAAGCCATTACAGCACGCCTCCGATCATCAGCAGCAGCTGCGCGGTAATGCAGCCAAAGATGAGCGAATCGCTGCGGTCGAGCATGCCGCCGTGGCCCGGTATGAGATTGCCGGAATCTTTAACTCCCACACCGCGCTTGATACGCGACTCGATGAGGTCGCCGATAACGCCCAGGATGGAGACGACCACGCCGCACAGCAGTGCATAGGGCAGGCTCAGCTTATAGAAGTGCGTTGCCCACAGGATGAGCCAGATCAAGACAGAGCCCAAAATGCCGCCGACAAAGCCTTCCCAGCTCTTTTTGGGGGAGATCTTGGGAACCATCTTATGCTTGCCAATGCGGCTGCCCACGATATAGGCAAACGAGTCGGAAACCCAAAGGGACGCGCAAACGCCCACCGAAAGCAGTGCGCCGGCAAAACCGGGCACGGCATCGCGCAGCAGCACGATAGCCGACAGCATAAAGCCAGTGTAGATAGGGCCCATGAGCGTAACGGCAACGTCAGAGATGCGAGTGCGCGGAGACCAGACATACCAGATACCAACCGCAAGCATCAAAGCGAACAGCAGGGCGTTCAACAGCAGCGAATCGCCCAGAGCCGAGAGCGGAAAGAGCACGGCGGCAGCGATACCAAGGCGCTCGTTGGCAACCTTGCCGTCGAGCCTCGTCATGCGGAAGAACTCATAGCAGCACAGACCGCTCATGACGGACACGAAGATGGCCGTGGGCACAATACCCAAAACCAGGCACAGGATAAAGACAACGGCATAGACGATGCCGGCGGCGGCACGGGTGATAAAGCCCGCCAGCCATGAACCGGAGCTGCCCTTCGCTGCAGGCGCTCCTGCAGTGGCAGCCTTACGCGCGGGCGTCGCGGAAGTAGGCGCCTTGGGAGCGGAAGCCTTGGGACGTTCGGACACGATTAAGCCTCCTCGGTCTTACTCAGTCCACCAAACCTGCGGTCGCGACCCTGGAAAGCCAAAATGGCGTCAACAAGGCCCCAACGATCAAAGTCGGGCCAATAGGTATCGGTGACATAGAACTCGGAATAGGCAACCTGCCACAGCAGATAGTTCGAAAGACGCAGCTCGCCGGAGGTGCGAATCACAAGCTCCGGATCGGGAAGACCAGCGGTGTACAGGTGCGAAGC
>CABSMB010000267.1 GCA_902478705.1 uncultured Collinsella sp.
GTTTGGGAGCCTTCTTGCCCTTCTTGGCATGACGGCGCGGCAGCAGCGTCGTCTTAGCACGCTCGGCCTCCACGGCGTCGGACACGTCGACAAACGGATCCTCGTCCTCGTCGTCATCGTCCAAAACCGGGTCGGCATCGTCACCTATGACCGTGGTCACGGCGGCATCGGAGCCCTTTTGACGAAGAATGCTCAGGTGCGGACGGGCAACGCCGGGCACCGACAGGGCTTCGTCGTCACCCCAAGGGCTGGCGTTGACATCGGCACGACGGCGCTCGGCAAAATCTGCCGCACGGTCGCGGGCAGAGCGCAAAACGCCACCCACCGAAAAGCCGATGATGACAAAGCCGACGACGGCCAGACCCGACAGGACCACCATCGCGATAGGCTTTCCCAGGGCATTCTGCAGCGCACTCGCAATAAACGCACCGATGTAGCCACCTGAGGCGGACAGGTTTTGCGGCGTGAACATAAGGTCGCACGAGTCACTCGTACCCGGCACCATCAGCGAAAGAATGGAGACGACGGCGATAAAGACCACGGCACCGCCCGCAACAGAGCGCACGTTGAGCGGCGAGTCCTCGCCTAAAAAGAGCGTGGCGGCAAACAGCAAAATGACGATCGGCAGCACGTAGGCGCCCAGACCAAAGCCCAGGTGGTAGAAACCGGCAACCGCAGCCGTAACGGGTGCGGTCGCCGGCGAAATCACGGCAATGAAGGACGCAATCGCCAAAACGGCAATGACCACGCCGGCGATATCGCGGTTGGCCGAAGGCTCGACCAGGGGCTCGAAATCGTCGAACTCGGCCTCGTGGCCCTTATTGGCACGAAGATGGGAACCGGCACCCTTAGCAGATGCCGGTTGGTTGTTGGCTTTGTTGCCTTTGGCGTTTTGTGCAGATCCGCGCGCCAAACTAAACCTCCATGACGACCGGGATGATCATCGGACGAGTGCGTGTACGGCTCCAGATAAAGTTAGAGAGCGAGTCGCGCACGGCCTTGCGAATGGCATCGGAACCGCTGCTCGTAAAACTGAACTTGCCCTTCTCGATCGTCTTCATGATGGACGCCGAGGCGTCCTCGGAGAACTGGTCGTCGATGGCAAAGGAGACGCCACGGCCCGAGAACTCGATGGCCTCGATCTTCTTGTGCTTGAGCGAAACGATGGCGACGGCCGTGACCATACCGTCGTTGGCAAGCTTCTGACGATCGCGCAGGACGATGGGGTCGGTATCGCCGATACGCAGTCCGTCAACGTAGACGACGCCAGACTCGACGGGCGTACCGCGCTTAACGATACCGCCGCGCATCTCGAGCGTATCTCCGTTGTCGAGGATAAAGATATGATCGTCCTTGAGGCCCATCTTACGAGCAAGCTGGGCATGGGCGCGCAGATGCACGGCCTCGCCGTGGACCGGCATAAAGTACGTAGGCTTGGCCATGGCCATCAGGAGCTTGAGCTCCTCCTGGCTACCGTGACCCGAGACGTGAACAAGGGCGCGGTTCTTATCCCACACGTCGCAGCCAAGCTTGGCGAGACTGTTGACGACCTGCTGAACGGCCTTCTCGTTACCGGGGACCGGCGTTGCCGAGAGGATGACGGTATCGCCCTCGTGGATGGAGAGCGTCTTGTGCTCGCCGTTGGCCATGCGCGAAAGGGCCGACAGAGGCTCGCCCTGCGAACCGGTGCACATGACGACGATCTTGTCGTCGGGCAGGTTATCAATATCGAAAGCATCGAGGATATCGGCATCATCGATGTTGAGATAGCCCAGCTCGCGCGCCACGCGGGTGTTGGTGAGCATGGAACGTCCGGTCACGACGACCTTACGGCCGCACTTGCGGGCGGCGTCGCAAATCTGCTGCAAACGATGGATGTGGCTCGAGAACGACGCGACGAACACGCGGCCCGGAGCATTCTTAATGGCATGCAGCAGATTAGGGCCAACCTCGGCCTCGGACTTGGTAAAGCCGGGGACCGTGGCGTTGGTGGAGTCGGACAGCAGCAGGTCAATGCCCTGCTTGGCAAAGCGGCTGATAGCGGCATAGTCGGGCGTGACGCCGTCGATGGGCGTCTGGTCGAGCTTAAAGTCGCCGGTGTGCATAACGGTACCCTGGTTGGTGCGGATGAACACGCCCAGAGCGCCCGGGATGGAGTGCGTCATCGAGAAGAAGTCGAGCGAGATGCCACCCAGATTGACGTGGCTGCCACCCTTGACCTCACGGAACTTGGGTGCACGAATGCGGAACTCGGAGAGCTTGCCCTCGATAAACCCGAGCGTCAGCTTGCTCGAGAAGATGGGCACCTTGTTGTTGAGGTCCTGCAGCAGATACGGAAGCGAACCGGTGTGGTCCTCGTGGCCGTGGGTGACGACGATACCGCGGAGCTTCTCCTCGTTCTCCAGAACGTAGGTGTAATCCGGGAGCACCAGGTCGATACCGGGCTGCGAGTCGTCGGGAAACATGAGGCCAGCGTCGACGAGCACCATGTCGTCGCCGCACTCGAAGACCGTCATGTTCTTGCCGATGCCATCAAGGCCGCCGAGCGGGATGATCTTCAAGGGAGATGATTTTTTAGCTGCCATAGGTGAGTGTTGTTTCCTTTCTTCGAAACGGG
>CABSMB010000268.1 GCA_902478705.1 uncultured Collinsella sp.
TCTCGTGGGCTCGGAGATGTGTATAAGAGACAGTAATCATCGTGGCCCGTAAGAAGCGGCCCAAAATGAAATGGCATTACATCGAGCTCGCAGTCTCTTACGTTGCGCTCGTATGCGGCGATATTTTGTTTTAATTCGGTCGCTTGCTCATGAAAGACGAGGGTGACGATGTAGTAGCGGGATACGGGACCCGCATCGCCCGATTCATCGATGAAGATCGAGAGTTCCGTCATGAGGTGACCTCCATTTACGCATAAAAAATGCCGGGGGGAAGCCCCCGGCTCTTGGAGGTCCCTCTATTCGAGGGTACCAACCCATTTATACCACGAGACGAGGAGGCTATTCAAGTAGAAATTATAATGACCAAACACATGTTCGTCAATCTGCCTGCGGTTTTTAGGATAACGACAGACTTTTGGCATGAGACGGTGGGGACGCGCTCGTTCGTGTTGCTTCGAACCGGTTGCTGCGGCCGTGGCGTTATGGCTACCGCTCGCACTTGTTGCTCAACAAATGGTGGAGCTGGTGGAGTAAGTTAATACATATTGGCTGCGAAGCGGGGTTCGTCTGTAATAGGCGGGTCCTGAAAATGGTGCTCGCGAATGCTGCGTATAAGGCACTATAAGCTTTGCTGTCGGGTAGACTTGTCTGTGTTGACTTAGCTAGTTTTATTGGGCTTTTAATCGGTCCTGATTGGATGGGATAGAGATATGGCAACGTTGCTCGCCGATAAATACGAGGCTCGCAAGGCCGAGGTTAATGCTCGCTTTGAGCAGCTTCGCGCTAACGAGGAGGAGCTCAACCGAATCTTTGCCAAGATCTACAACATGGAGGGCGAGGTGCCCATCGAGGTCGAGGACAAGTACGTCTCGGTGGCGCGCATCTTCGACACCGCCGACGAGATCCCCGAGAGCTACAAGGGCAACAAGTATGTGCGCACCAAGCGCGACGAGATCACCTCGCTCATAAGCTATGCCGTGGGATGCATGTTTGGCCGCTATTCGCTGGACGTGGACGGTTTGGTCCTGGCCGATCAGGGTGCCACGGTCTCTGACTATCTGGCCAAGATGCCAGATCCCGATCACGTGACCTTTATGCCCGACGGCGACAACGTGCTGCCCATCACCGACGACGAGTACTTTGACGACGACATCGTGCGCTACTTTATCGACTTTGTGCGTACCGTGTATGGCGAGGAGACGCTCGAGCAGAACCTGGCCTTTATTGCCGAGGCGCTCGGCGGCAAGGGCACCTCGCGCGAGGTTATCCGCACCTACTTTTTGAAGGACTTCTTTAAGGACCACTGCCAGACCTACAAGAAGCGCCCAATCTACTGGCTGTTCGACTCGGGCAAAAAGAATGGCTTTATGGCCCTGGTCTACATGCACCGTTATACGCCCGACCTGCTGGCGCGCATCCGTACCGACTACGTGCACGAGCAGCAGGAGCGCTATCGCTCGCAGATTGCCGACGCCGAGGACGCACTGGCCACGGCCGAGCGCGGCGAGAAGGTCGCGCTGACCAAGCGCATCAAAAAGCTCAAGGACCAGCTGACCGAGACCGTCGCCTACGAGGAAAAGCTGCATCACCTGGCCGACCAGATGATCAAGATCGACCTGGACGATGGCGTTAAGGACAACTATGCCAAGTTCCAGGATGTGCTGGCAAAGATAAAATAATGCACACGTGATTACGCGTTGCGCGAATTGTTTTGACCGGTATGACAGTGGGATTGTTTGATGGCAAAGTTCGATGTAATTGAAGAGTTGGCGGCGCGCTTTGAGCAGCCGCTGCCCGATTGCCGTGAGCGTCGCGTGGTGGTGTGGCACGACGCGGAGGGCGAGTTTGCCGCTACGTTTGCAGAGCTTGCCGAGGGCGGCTTTGGTGACGCGATAGCGCAGCGCCTGCCGCGCCCGGTGCGCTTTGTGGAGGCTTGCGACGGGCACATGTTTGAGGTCAAGCGCCTGATCGCCCGCGAGGACACCACGAGCGACATGCTGGTGTATCGTCAGCAGGGGCGTGGTAGCCTCGAGGGCGATTGGCTGGCCGACGTTGAGCTGTATGCCGATCAGTTCTCGGCGGATTATCTGTCGTTGCTGGCCGATCAGCTGGGGGCCTCGAACGCGCGTGATATTCGCAAGGCGCTGCAGGCACACAAGTCGTTCTTTGCCGCCAAGGGTCGCGTTGCCAAGTTTTCCAAGTGCATGCCTGCGCCTTCGTGTGCGGCCGATGTTGAGCTGGGCCTGCTGGCTGCTATGTTTGGCGGCTCCGACCCCAGCGCCGCCACCATGCCGTTTATCGTGCGTGTGTGCTTGACTATGCTGCTGCACGATGGCCCGGAGGTACTGGCGGAGCTGGCTAAGAAGTTTGAGGCCGCCGATAGCCTTGCTGCCTTTGTGCGTCAGCGCACGGGCTTTGAGGGCGCGCTGTTCGAGCGCGATTCGCTGCAGGATTTTGCCGCCCATGTGCTGCTGACGGCCTCGGCCTCGCTGGTGCCGGCGGCTGCGTTGCAAAAGCTCTCCAACCATATTGCGCCTGCCTATGCGCCGTATTGCATCGCCGTCGTCCGCGAGTGGGCGGGCGATGCCGCTTCTGCCGACGACC
>CABSMB010000269.1 GCA_902478705.1 uncultured Collinsella sp.
TCTCAATGTTTTTATGTCCTGCTCATATCGTCTGTGCCGGCACTTTAGGAACGTCCCCAGGTGCCGGCAGATTGGGACAGTCCTTTTCAGCCGCCTGCGAAGAGTGTCCCTGGTGACTGGTCGTTTAAGAACGTCCCCAATGACTAGGTTTATTCCACCGTTCCGTAGACGGCGCCCCAGCCGTGGGCGGCCAAGGCGGAGTTGAGTTGGTCGCAAAGTGACTGGCGATCGTAATAGCCGGGCGGCAGCAGGTTGACGATCTCCATGAGGTCGGGTGCTAGGTCCAAGATCTCGGCCTGCACAATCAGGTCCAAGCGGTCGATGGCGCGGCGATCGTAAAACAGCCCGTCGACCAGGCGCTGCAGGTCGCCGAACTCCTCGGCCTGAAACGAACCGTATTCCATAGTGCCTCCTTGGGCGAACCGCGCCGGCGTGCGCGCGGTGATGTCGTAATTCATTGCGATGGACTTAATCTATCACGGCTTCATAACGTTGCGGCGGTGGCGGTCTATACTTAGACGAACTGCAACGTACCGCTTCGCGAAAGGTCGCACCCATGCAGACGATCTACCAGAAGATGGAAACCACCGAACTCGATGCCGCCATCGAGGCGCTCAAGGCCGAGGTCGCCGAGGTCAAGGCCAAGGGCCTGGCGCTCGACATGGCCCGCGGCAAGCCGTCGCCCGCCCAGGTGGACATCTCGCGCCCCATGCTCGATATCCTCAATGCCAATGCCGACTTGCACGACGGCAACGTCGACTGCTCCAACTACGGCTGCTTCGAGGGTATTCCCTCGGCACGCAAGCTGGCAGGGGAGTTCCTGGGTTGCCCCGCCGAGCAGACGCTCGTACTGGGTTCGTCGAGCCTTTTGATCGAGCACGACATCGCCGGTATGTTCTGGCGTTGCGGCTCGTGCGGCAACGAGCCCTGGGACGCCTACGAGGCTGCGCACGACGGCAAGAAGGTCAAGTTCCTGTGCCCCGTCCCCGGCTACGACCGCCACTTTGGCATTACTGCCGACCTGGGCATCGAGAATGTCCCCGTTGCGATGACCGAAAACGGCCCTGACATGGACGAGATTGAGCGTCTCGTCGCCGCCGACGATTCCATCAAGGGCATCTGGTGCGTGCCCAAATATTCCAACCCCACGGGCATCACCTTTAGCGAGGACACCGTGCGCCGCCTGGTCGAGATGCCCACGGCTGCGCCCGATTTCCGCATCTTCTGGGACAACGCCTACTGCGTGCACGACCTGTACGACGAGACCGACGAGCTCGCAAACATCTTTGACCTCGCTCGCGCGGCGGGCACCGAGGACCGCGTGGTAGCCTTTGCCTCGACGTCCAAGATCACCTTCCCGGGCGCCGGCATCGGCTTTATCGGTGCGAGCCCCGCAGTGATCGCCGAGTTCTCCAAGCGCCTGAAGGCCGGTCTGATCAGCGCCGACAAGCTCAACCAACTGCGCCACGTGCGCTTCCTTCCCACCATCGAGGCGGTTAAGGAGCACATGAAAAAGCATGCCGAGTTCCTGCGTCCGCGCTTTGAGGCCGTCGAGCGCAAGCTCACCGAGGGCCTGGGCGACACGGGCTGTGCTACTTGGACGCATCCCCGCGGCGGCTACTTCGTGAGCTTCGATGGTCCCGAGGGCTCGGCCCAGAAGGTCGCCGCGCTCTGCGCCGAGCTGGGCGTTAAGCTCACGCCGGCTGGTGCTACCTGGCCCTATGGCAAGGACCCGCGCGACACCAACATCCGCATCGCGCCGAGCTATCCCACGGTCGAGGACCTGGAGGCCGCGCTCGACGTGTTGGTGCTGGCCGTCAAGCTGGTCGCCGCCGAGCTGGCACGCGCCGAGCGCGCCTAGAACGCGCGGTCCCGCATTATCCGCATGCTCAATACGTAAAGGAGCGTATACATGGATTTGGGTATTTCCACCAACCCCACGCCAGAGCTCTACACCATTAAGGTAACCGGCGAGATCGATATCTCTAACGCCGATAGCCTGCGCAACGCCATCGACCTGGCGCTCGAGCAGCCCACCGAGGCCGTTGAGCTCGACTTTGCCCAGGTGAGCTACATCGATTCGACGGGTATTGGCGTGCTCGTGGGCGCCGCGCACCACGCGGTCGACCACGGCAAGCGCTTTAGCTGCGTCAACGTGCAGCCCCCGGTGATGCGCGTGGTTCAGCTGCTGGGTGTCGACCAGGAGATTTCGATCACGGCGGCATAGGCCCAGCCCCAAAAGGGCCGTGCCGTTTGGCATATGTTTGTGATGCGCTCGGACGTTTTGGCGTCCGGGCGCTATACTTGACCGAATGAATAGACGAGTTCCGGCCGAATGGCGCGGTGCGGGCTCGACTCACATCGAGCCTTGGAGGTATGTGTGTTTGGTATTGGAGAGGGTGAGCTCGCGATCATCGTGGTCTTCGGCTTTTTGCTGTTTGGCCCGGATAAGCTCCCACAGATGGGCCGCACGATCGGCCGTGCCATCCGTCAGTTCCGCGAGACGCAGGAAAAGATGACGGCTGTTGTTCAGTCCGAGATCATCGATCCGGTGACCGAGGCGGCGTCGGCGCCGGTCAAGCCCAAGAAGGC
>CABSMB010000270.1 GCA_902478705.1 uncultured Collinsella sp.
TCAGATACTCGATGAACTCGGGGCCGACGGTCGTAACGTCGCCGGCACCCATGGTGAGCAGCAGGTCGCCCTCGCCCACGAGCTTTTCAAGCTCCTGGTTGAGCTCAAGACGGCTGGAGCAGTACACGACCTCCTTGCCGGGGTGCTTGGCGCGAACGGTATCTGCGAGCATCTTGGAGGTAACACCCGGAATCGGCATCTCGCCGGCGGAGAACACATCGATCAGCAGCAGCTTATCGGCGTTGGCAAAGGCATCGGCAAAGTCATCGCACAGAGCCTGCAGGCGCGAATAGCGGTGCGGTTGGAACACGACATCGACATGTTTGTAGCCCAGCGAAGAGGCAGCAGCGAGCGTCGCCTTGATCTCGGTGGGATGATGGCCGTAATCGTCAACCACCGTGATGCCGTCGATATCGCCCACGTGGGTAAAGCGACGGCGGACGCCCTCAAAACTCGAAAGTGCCTTAGCGGCGGCGTCGATATCGAGGTCTAGGACATGGGCGACGGTCAAGACGGCCGTGGCGTTGAGCATGTTGTGACGACCGGGGTTGCTCTTAATCTCGACAGCGTGCTCGGTGCCGTCCTCAAAGCGAACGATAAAATCGCTCTGGATGCCCTTGACATCCGGATGTACGCAGACGATGTCGTTGTTCTCGGCAAAACCATAGGAAAGCACATGACGGCCCGTCGACTTGGCGAGCTCGACCAGATGCGGGTCCTCGCCGCAAACGATGACGGTGCCGTCCTCGCCCACCAAACTCATAAACTTGGCGAAGGTAGCCTCGATCTCCTCGATACCCGAGTAATGATCGAGATGGTCGGCCTCGACGTTGGTCACGATGACCACGTTGGGGTTCAGGAACAGGAACGAGCTGTCGGACTCGTCGGCCTCGGCGACAAAGTAGTCACCCGAGCCGTTCTTGCCGTTGGTGTCGTAGCCCTCGACAATGCCGCCGATCAAAAAGCTGGGGTCCAGACCCATGCGATCGAGCATCGTGGCGCACATCGAAGATGTCGTGGTCTTGCCGTGCGTGCCGGCAACGGCGACGGTGGTGTAGCCGTGGCCCAGGGCCGAGAGCATCTTGGCACGGGGCCACACGGGAATACCGAGCTCGCGTGCACGCACGAGCTCGGGGTTGGACTCGGGAATAGCGGTGGAGACCACAACCACGTCGGGCTTGACCTCGTCGATCGTCGCGGCCTCGTGGCCCACGTGGACCTTCACGCCGGCGCGGGTAAGCTGGCGAATATAGCGCGACGTCTTAAGGTCGGAGCCGGTAACGGTATAACCGCGCTCGTGCAGAACGAGGGCGATGCCGCTCATGCCGGCGCCACCGATACCGATAAAGTGGGCGCTCTTGAACTCGGGCGCGGAGGTTGCAGTCTGGGAATCAGCCATGTGCTCGTGTACTCCTTGCGTAAACACTGCCTGTAACCCGTTAACTGTACCGCACCTACCGCATCCGCGCGAGGGCGACCGGCGATATCCCGTCTAACTAACGCAATCCCTCTACCGCGTCAGCCAAAAGTGCGGCGGCACGGTCCTGGGCCAAGCCACGCGCCGCCTGACGCATGGCATCACGCGCCGCAGCGTCATCGATCAGGTGCAGCAGCTCGTCGGCAAAGGCAGGGGCATCGATATCGGCATCGGCGCATAGCACGCCGGCACCGGCATCGACCAGGTAACGCGCATTCGTGGTCTGATGGTCGGCCGTGGCGTGCGGATACGGCACGAGTACCGAGGGCACGGCAAGCGCGGCAATCTCGGCCACGCTCGAGGCACCGGAACGCGAGAGCACCAAATCGGCCGCAGCCAGCATATCGCCCATGTTGTCGATGTAGGGCTGGACACGATAGCGCTTCGCCTCCTCGGGCGTCAGCGCCAAAGCGCGCTCGGTCTCCTCAAAGCCGTCGGCACCCGTCGAATGCAAAATGTAGAGATTCTCGCGGGTCAGCAGCTCACTCTTGAGCGAGGCAACGCGCTCGTTGAGATGCTGAGCACCGAGCGAACCACCAAAGACGAGCAGAAGCGTCGCGTCCTCGGGCACACCGAGCGTCTTGCGACCGCGGGCGCGATCGCCCTCGATCACCGAACGACGCACAGGATTGCCCGTCATGAGCACATGGTCGGGGTCGCCCTCACGCTCAAAGACCGCGCGGGCCGCAGGTACCGAAATGCACACGCGGGCGGCATGTGAGTTCATCATCTTATTGGCCAGACCCGGAACAGAGTTCTGCTCGTGCAGCAGATACGGAACGCCGGCGCCCTTGCACCAACCCAGCAGCGGGACCTCAACGTAAGCACCAAAGCCGATAGCGGCATCGGGCTTACCGACCTTCGAGAAGTGACGGGCAAGCGCGCGCTTCGCCTTGTTGACGCGCCACAGCGAGGTCAGCGCCGTCCAGGGACGGGAGCGATCGAAGCCCGTGACCGTGATGGGCACAAAATCGAATCCGGCCTCGGGAACCAGACGACCCTCGAGCTTGCGCGACTGGCCCACGAACACAACGTGATGACCGCGGTCACGCAGCTCCTCGGCCAAGGCGAGCGCGGGGTTGATATGTCCTGCCGCTGTCTCTTATACACATC
>CABSMB010000271.1 GCA_902478705.1 uncultured Collinsella sp.
GCAGAAAGATGCGCGTCGGCGCCAGCGGCAAGCCGTCTCAAACGCGCGTGAAGGTGCTCAAGCGCCTTAAGAGCCGTCGTGGCCTGCCCACGCGCTCGTATATCGATGTCGAGCTGCTCACCGGCCGCAAGCACCAAATCCGTGTGCATCTGGCGAGCGAGCGTCATCCCCTGGTAGGCGACGACCTGTACGGAACGCCGCGCCCCTGTGGCCTGATGCTCCACGCCCACAGCGTGTCCTTTACGCATCCCGTAACCGGTGAGCACATCCACATCGAAGCCCCCTGCCCCTGGGAGCCCTAAAACCTGCCAATAAGGGACGGGCACCTTTGTGGTGGCTTTGTCGCAACAGCTCAGCCACGGTCCCAAAACGTCTCGATCTGTAACAGTTAGAACCCATTTTCCGGTCTATCTGTTACAGATCGAGACATTCGAATCCCCCTCAAGAGAAAATCTCAATCTGTAACAATAACTCGTCAAAATCGGTCCCAGATGTTACAGATCGAGACAAAGGGACGGCAAGGTTCGGAAGTATCTCAATCTGTAACACCTAGCCCACTTTTAACGGTCTAGTTGTTACAGATTTAGACAAAACGGCAGACAACAAAAGCGGCATCGCCCATCGAGGGTGTTGCCGCTTTTCTATTGAGGAACCTAAATGGTTTTGACCTTGCCCTGTCGCTAGGCCGTGATGACGTTGTCCATCGACTGGTACTTGGCTGGCACCTCGCCCGCGGTAATAATCGTTGCGTCGCGGAAGTCCGCGAACTTGACGGGCGCCACCATGCCGAATTTACTGGCGTCTGAGATTACGAAGCGTTTGGCGGTATGGCGCATCGAGATACGCTTGACTTGCGCTTCCTCGATATCCGGTGTGGTGAGACCTTGCTCGGCGGCGATGCCATTGGAACCCCAAAAGCCGCAGTTGAAGTTATAGCGGTCCAGGGTTGCCAAGGCGTCGGGACCGACGAGCGCCTCGGTCTCGGGCTTGAGCTCGCCGCCCAGCACCACGGTGCGCATGCCGCGCAGAGCGAGATGCTGAGCATGGAGCACGGAGTCGGTCACATAGGTGACGCCCTCAAGGCGCGGAAGATGCTCGATGAGCCTAAGCGTCGTCGAACCTGAATCGATGTACACAAAGCTCTCGGGCTCCACCAGGGCCGCGGCACGGGCGCAGATGCGCTCCTTGTCATCGTTATGGAGATCACTGCGCTCGCTGATCGTCAGGTCGCGCGTCACGTGCGCGCGCTCCAGACTTGTCGCACCTCCGTGCACCTTGGCGATACGGTGTGCTCGGTCGAGCGTCTGCAGGTCGCGCCGAATAGTAGACGCCGTCACGCCCAGGGCCTCAGCAAGCTCCGGCACGGTAACCGAGCCGGTCTGCTGCACCATCGACACGATCTCGTTGAGCCTATCTTCCGCAAGCATCGCTTACTCCTCCTCGGGGTACACGACTCCCCAATCGGCGCGGAGCTTGGTCATCAGCTCCATAACATCGGAAGCATAGCCCAGAAGCTCGCGCTTAGAATCATCGCCGGCAACGGCCTTCTCCAGGTCGGCCATCTCGTAGCACAGTGCGTAGGCCTCGGTGCCAGTGTGGACCTCCTCGCGGTGACCGTCTGCAGTCCACACGATGGTCGCTTGGTCGGCACGCGGATACTCGTTGACCTCGATATAACACTTGTCGAAGCTGATAACCGAGCGCTTGGGCTGCTTGGAGTGGAGCGTAAGGCTCACGACGCCCAGCTGCTGCTCGGCGTTACGGCAGACAATGCCATCTGCGACGTCAACGCCAGTCTCGCAGGTATTGCCCAGCGAAACGACCTCAGCGGGCTGGCTTGCCATAAAGAGGCGCATGACGGACAGGGCATACACGCCAATATCGAGCATGGCGCCGCCGGCAAGGCTTCGGTTGTAGAAGCGGTTGGTCAGGTCGCCGTACTCCTTATAGCTGCCAAAGTTGAGCTGGGCGAGGTTCATGCGGCCAAAGTCGCCCGCATCCATGCGACGGCGCAGCTCCTGATACAGCGGCATGTGGAGCACCGTGGTAGCATCCATAAGGACCACGTTGTGCTCGTCGGCGATGGTACGGGCCTCGTCGAGCTCGGCAGAGTTGAGGGTAATGGCCTTCTCGCAGAGCACGTGCTTGCCGGCGGCCAGCGCGGCACGCAGATAGGTGATATGCGTGTTGTGCGGCGTGGTGATATAGACGGCGTCGATATCCGGATCGGCATAGAGGTCCTCAACCGTTTCATAGACCTTCTCGATGCCATACTGCTCAGCAAAAGCCTGGGCCTTGGACAGCGTGCGGTTGGCGACGCCCGCAAGCTTGCGGCCGGCCAGCGCGAGGGACTGGGCCATTTGGTTGGCGATAACGCCACAACCGATCACAGCCCAACGAAGCTCGGGTGCCGTAAAGATGTCATCGGGGAATGGCTTACCCTGGACCGAAGCGAACGCTGCCTTTGCGGCTGCCGCGGAGTCGAGTGGAGCTTGTTTTGAATCTGCCATCATGTGCCTCCTGAATCATCGGAAGTTCTTCATTTCCAACAGCCTTATATTCGCACAAATGCGCGCGTATTTGCTTGTG
>CABSMB010000272.1 GCA_902478705.1 uncultured Collinsella sp.
GACCATTTTCCCCACAACCCTTCCGTGCTTTATGGTGGTATCGATCGTTAGGCTCATGCTACGAAGCGAGGTTTTCCGAGCTGTTTCGCACTCTTTAGAGCTGCGTTAAAACCCGATGCGGCCGCACGACCGTACCTGCCAAAAAGGGACAGGTTTTGACGGTGTCCGGACGAGCGGCTATTATCGAACATGTATTCGATAAGAACATGTGTTTGATGGGAGGACGCGTGGGGCACGAGCGTCACACCTATATCTGCATCGACCTCAAGACGTTTTACGCTAGCGTCGAGTGCGTTGACCGTGGGCTTAACCCGCTCACCACCAACCTGGTCGTTGCCGACGAATCGCGCGGGCGCACGACCATCTGTCTCGCTATCACGCAGGCCATGAAAGACCTCGGGATACATAACCGCTGCCGTTTGTTCGAGATTCCCGACGGCATCGACTACATCAAGGCCGTACCGCGCATGCAGCACTATATGGAGGTGTCGGCGCAAATCTACGGCATCTATCTGGAATACGTGAGTCCGCAAGACATTCACGTCTACTCAATTGACGAGTGCTTTATCGACGTGACACCCTATCTGGACCTCTATCACACCGATGCGGAAGGCTTCGCCTGCATGTTGCGCGACGAGGTCCTGGCACGCACCGGCATCACGGCGACGGTCGGCATCGGCCCCAACCTATTCCAGGCCAAGGTTGCACTCGATATCACCGCCAAGCACGTGCCCAGTCGCATCGGCAAACTCGACGACGAGACCTTTCGCAAGGAGATCTGGCCCCATCGCCCCATCACCGACATCTGGGGCATCGGCCCCGGCGTGGCGGCCCGTCTCGAGAAATACGGCGTCTACGATTTGATGGGCGTCGCGGCGCTCGACGAAAACCTGCTTTACGACGAGCTCGGCGTCAATGCCGAGTATCTCATCGACCCCGCCTTTGGGCGCGAGCCGACAACCATCGCCGATATTCAGGCCTATCGCCCGCAGGCAACCTCAACAACCACGGGGCAAGTGCTATCGAAAGGCTATGCCTATGAGCAGGCCTACACCGTCTTGCGCGAGATGGTCGACAACGCCGTGTTGGACTTAGTCGATAAGCACGTGGTCTGCGACAGCATCTCGCTCTTTGTGGGCTACGCGAGCGAACGAGCCGACATACGCCGGCTCGATGCCAGCGGTACAGCGCAATATGTGGACGGATGCGGACACCTACGCTCGAGCACGTCGAGTATCGAACCCACCGCAACCGCCGGCCCCGAGCTCGCGCCCCGTGCGCCCAAGCCCGTCCAACGCGATGACGAACGGCGCCGCCTGGTGCGCGAAGCACAGGCAATCGACGGCATCTTTGTGGGAGAGCACGGCGGCAAACCGCGTGGTGGCTATGCTGCACTCTTTGCACACTCAAACGCCTCGCGAAAGCTGCCCGAGCGCACCAATTCGTTTAAGAAGATCATGGGCTATTTCGATGAGCTCTGGGCGCAGACTGTCGATCCCAAACGACCGGTCAAGCGCATCAACCTGGGCTTTGGCAACCTCATGCCCGAGGAATTTGCCACTATCGACCTGTTTAGCGATATCGAGGCGGATGAGCGCGAGCGCGACCTGGCGCGCGCCGTCCTGGCTGTGAAAGGCAAGTACGGCAAGAACGCGCTCGTCAAGGGATTAAGCTTTACCGCCGGCGCCACCGCACGCGAACGCAACGATCAGGTGGGAGGACATCGTGCCTAAGTCCCAACAACAGCCGATGCGGCCACCGACACCTTTTGAACGCCTAGCGGACCCTGAGGGAAGACGTCGCTCCGCCGACCCCAAACTCACCGCCAACGGCGCCGTCCGTGCCGGCCGTGCCGCGCAGTTTATGCCCTTTGCCGCCCTCACGGGATACTACGAGCTCGTGCGCAAACAAGAGATCACTGTTGAGCCCAAATGCGAACTCACGGAAGAAAAAGCCCTCGAGCTTTCGAAAAAGCTCGAGGGCCTCAAACGCGGCGACCTGGTGCGCGTCACCTATTACGATACGTACGGCTATCGTAGCCGCACGGGCATTCTCGACGAAGTGTTACCCGCATTCAAGCTGCTCAAACTCAGGGATATCGCCATCAACTTTGACGATATCCAAGGCATCGAACTGCGCGGACGAGCCTAGACAAGGAAATGCATCCAAGGTGGTGCTTACAGCGTCATGACGTAGTAACCCGCATCTCTCACGGCGGCCACGAGAGCACCGCGATCAACCGGGCGCTTCGAGCGCACGCGTGCCGTGTGGTCCGCATACGCCACCGTTGCCCACACGCCATCCAGTGCATTCAGAGCATTGGCCACGTTCTGAGCGCAGCCGTCACAGCTCATGCCGCCGATGAGCAGCTCATCGCTATAGAGATAGTGCGACGCATCGGTATCCGTCACAACAACCTTTTTGGCCTTCTTGCCGCACGCACCATCGCTGCAGCAACTTTTCCCGCGCGTCGAAGCGGCAATGCGACGCAGTCCAAAAAACATGCCGATGGCAATGACAGCTAGCACAATGAGATTCGCAGGGTTGAGCAAGTCACTCATGCGCTCCCCTTT
>CABSMB010000273.1 GCA_902478705.1 uncultured Collinsella sp.
TTCTTACCCCCTCACCCCGTCGAGCGCGGCGGCCATCTCGTCCTGCTTCGTGGGGAACAGGTGCGCGTAGCGGTAGGTGATGTCCACCGCCTCGTGGCCCATGCGCTCGGCGATGGCCAGCGCGGAGAAGCCCATCTCTATCAGCAGGCTCACATGGCTGTGGCGTATGTCGTGTATGCGGATGCGCTTCACGCCCGACGCCTTGCACCCGCGCTCCATCTCGTGGGCCAGGAAGTGCTTGGTCACGGCGAACAGGCGCTCGTCGGGGGCGACGTCGTCGCGCATCTCGATGAAGTCCGCCATCTCGTCGCGCAGGAAGGCGGGCATGACGATCGTGCGCACGGACTTGGGCGTCTTGGGGTCGGTCACGGTGTCAACGCCGTTGAGGCTCTGGTACGACTTGTTGATGCGCAGCCGCGAGCTCTCCAGCATGAAGTCGGACGGCGTGAGCGCCAGGAGCTCGCCGCAGCGTATGCCCGTCCAGTAAAGCAGCTCGAAGGCGTGGAATGAGAGAGGCTTGTCCATGACGGCCTCGCTGAACCTCAGGTACTCGTCCTTGGTCCAGAACTGCATCTCGCCGCCCTTCTTCGAGCCTATCTTGTCGACCCTGCGCACCGGGTTGTCGCTGAGGCCGTAGTAGCGCTCGGCGTGGTTGAAGATGGCGTTGAGCTGGTTGTTCACTGTGCGCAGGTACGTCGGTGCCCAGGGCTTCCCGTCGGCGTCCCGGTGCTCGGTGAGCTCGTTTTGCCACCTGATGACGTCGATCGGCCTCACGTCGCACATGCGCATGTCCCCGAAGAACGGCACGAGCTTGTCGTTGATGATGTACTCCTTGGTGATCCACGTGTGCTCGCGTATGCGCGGCTTCACCTCGGAGGCGTACACCTCGACGAACTCGGAGAACGTCATGTCCATGGCCCCGCCGTTAAGGCTCTTGAACTGGCTCTCCCACACTGCGGCCTCCACCTCGGAGGAGAAGCCGCGCTTCGTCTTGTGGCGCTTCGAGCCGCGGGCGTCGCGGTAGTAGCACTGCACGTAGAACGTGCCGTTGCCGTCGTCCTTGTACACGGGCATGTCAGTCCACCTCCGGGAAGTACAGGGCGTCGAAGACGTCGCTTCGAACGCGCCCGCGGATGACCACGCGCCCGCGCGCCTCCTGCTCGGCGTTTATCTTCCTGATCACCTCGTAGGCGCTGCCTTTCTTGATCCTCAGCAGCTCCGCGACCTCGTCGGCGTCCAGCATGTGCGGCCTCGGCGTCTTCGCCACCTTCTCGTCCATGGCTCCTCCAATCAATGGCGTACGGATACGTACGGTTCACAGATTCAGAGTAAACGTACATATCTGTACTGTCAATAGAATTGCGTACATTTGCGTACGCTGATAAGATGTGCTGGTACGTAATTCCAGGAGGAGGGCTCATGTCCGTAGGCGAGAACATAAGGCGGTACCGCAAGTCGCGCGGCATGACGCAGGCGCAGCTCGCCGAGGCGGTCGGCCTGACCGAGGGGGCCGTGCGCCACTACGAGAGCGGCATCCGCGCCGTGAAGCCCGAGCTGCTCGAGTCCATCTCCGCGGCGCTCGGCGTGTCCGTCAACGCCCTCAAGGATTACGGCGTCGAGACTGCGGGCGACCTCATGTCGCTGCTCGTGCGGCTCGAGGACTCCTTCGGCATCGTGCCCGCAGCCGACGGCTCGGGCCTCTCCCTGAACCCCGAGGCGCCGCACGCTCCCAAAGCCGCGATGGCGATTGAACTGTGGGCTGAGAAGCGCGCGCAGCTCGAAAACGGCGAGATCGATGCCGCCGAGTACGAGGACTGGAAAGCCTCGCTGTAGCGTCTCCCCGCATTTCGCAACCAGCGCAACCGAATCAGGACGCCAGGCAAGACGGTGAGCGCCGCTCGCGCCTGCGTATGCTGAGTTTTTACTCCCCATTGCGTGCCAAGTCATTTCCGGCGCACCTGGGGAGTAAATGAAGTGGTGGCTTACACGGCGGCACGCGGCAGTACGCCGCGGCATTTCCCCTGGTTACTCCCGTTTTCATTGAGGCGGCGAGATTCTTTACTCCCCATTAACCACCTGGGAAAACGCTGTGAGAAGACCGCCGAAAAGCCTATTGAGTTCGATTTGAGTTTCACAGGCCCCGAAACGGCCCCGTTTGGCTCTCGGAGACAAAAATCGCGCGTCTACTCACTTGGGATGAATCCTTACTCCCGTTCCTCCGAATGCCGCACCGTGCCTTGCCGTCTTGAAACACGGGGGAGTAAATTGCGAAATCGCAGGTGAAAGGGAGTAAAACGACAAAGAAAAAGCCTCCGTCCCAACGCGGGAACGGAGGCTCGGTTATCGTATTTACTCACCAACATCGCTGGCGGCTTTGCCATGACTCTCGTACGAAACGAAACTCAGCGGCACAGTGCGGCACTCAAAAATGCAGGTCAGAACCCTATCAGCCTACTCCCACTCGATCGTCGCGGGCGGCTTGGACGTGATGTCGTAGCACACGCGGTTGGCGCCGGGAACCTCGGCAACGATGCGGCCGGAAATGCGGGCCAGCACGTCGTAGGGC
>CABSMB010000274.1 GCA_902478705.1 uncultured Collinsella sp.
GGCATCAGGAGCACGTCTTGCAAAAGGCTTTAAGCGCGGCCGTTACGGGGCCAGGCTGGAAACGTCGGCGCACATCGTCGAGACGCTCGGGAATATCGATGTGCTGCGGGCAGTGACGTGCGCATTTGCCGCACTTGACGCAATTGCTCACCAGCTTGGGCTCGTTCGTCCGCACCGCGCTCGCCGTAAAGTATTGAGACAGCCCCGTAAACCAACTATGCGCGTAGCTCGCATTGTAGGCGCCAAAGCAACCGGGAATATTGATGCCCTTGGGGCACGGCATGCAGTAGCCGCACCCCGTACAGGGCACGCGATTCGATTTCTCAAACTCTCCCAGCACACGTGCGATGGTATCGAGCTGCTCTGTCGTCATCGAATCCGGCAGCGCGCGATCCGCCAATGCCGCGTTCTCGTCCACCTGCGCGGTATCGGTCATGCCCGAAAGCAGCATCGTGACTTGAGGATGGTTCCACACCCACGAAAGGCCCCAAGCAGCCGGCGTCTTCAGGTACGGATCGCGTACGTCATCGAGCACGGCGCGGGCCCGCGGAGGCAGTTTGCCCGCCAGGCGTCCACCCAAAAGCGGTTCCATCACAAACACCGCGAGCCCGCGCTCGGCGGCTGCCATGAGTCCCGCCGTTCCCGCTTGGTATCGCTCTCCAGCATAGTTGTACTGGATCTGGCAAAAGTCCCAGTCATACGCGTCAAGCATCGTGAGGAAGTCCGCCGCACTGCCGTGGTACGAAAAACCTATCTGGCGAATACGCCCCGCAGCCTTTTGGTGCGCAATCCAGTCCTCGATACCCAACGCTACCACGCGCTCCCACTGCGCGGGCGAGGTGATGTTGTGCATAAGGTAATAGTCGATATGGTCAGTCCGCAAACGGCGCAGCTGCTCGTCAAAAAAGCGGTCGAAATCCTCCGCACATTTGCACGAAGCGTGCGGCAACTTGGTCGCGAGCAAAATCTGGTCGCGCAGACCCAGGCGCTCAAGCGAGGCTCCCACACAAGCTTCGTTACCGGGGTAGAGATAGGCCGTGTCCAGATAGGTTATCCCTTGCTCCACCGCACGGGAGATGATGGCATCGGCCGTCTTCGCATCGGGGTGTCCCGGCGCACCGGGAAACCTCATGCAGCCCAGACCCAGAGCGGATATTCGGTTACCACTTTTGGGGTCAACACGGTATTGCACGGCCCCTCCCTTCGCCATCAGCGCCCCGGCAAGGCGAAACACAATGGTCACGCAGCCGAAACATCGTGGAATCGCAATCGAGAATGTATCGTAACGTAGCAGAAATCGAGCCGTCACGACACCGCTTTAACATCAGCAAAAAGCCCGATGAAAGGAGACGACCGTGACCACACGCGAGAACGCCTACCCCTACCCCGGCGAACAATACATCCTCTCGGTCGACCGTTACCAAATCGAGGTCATGGACCATCTAGACGAGCTTCCCGCCACGGGTGCTGTCATCTTCTGCACCTTCCCCAAGGTGCGCGATGGCGTTGGATATCCCGCACGCGTTTTTGTGATCTGTCCCGCGGCATAAGCGCACAGTGCAATAGTTTCTTTTTCATAACAGCAGCCCCGCGCGCTTACCAAACGCCCCGGCGACATACAATCCATCAGGCGCCCCTTACGCGGGTGCCTTTTATATGGGGAGATGATTCACATGCAGATCAACAAGGTTGCCTTTATCGGCAAGGGCGGCGTCGGGCTACTCTACGGCAGCATGATCGCCCAGACACTCGGCAACGATGCCGTCGAATACGTCATGGACGACGCTCGCTTTGAGCGCCATGCGAACGACGCGCTCACCGTCAACGGCAAGCCCTGCGTACTCAAGTCCGTCCGCGCCAGCGAGGCGACACCCGCCGATCTGGTCATCCTCACGGTCAAGACAACCGGACTCGACCAGGCACTCAAGACTATGGAGCGCGTCGTGGGGCCCAATACGCTCATCGCCTCGCTGTGCAACGGCATTACGAGCGAGCAAAAGATTGCCGAGTGCTTTGGCTGGGAGCATACCGTTCTTGGGATTTGCCAGGGTATGGATGCCGTGTTCCTCAACGGAGAGCTCGCCTTTACCAACGCGGGCGAAATCCGCTTTGGCGCGGCGGCCGGTACGGATCTCGCAACCGTCACCGCAATCGACGCGCTCTACACGCGCTGTGGCATCGCCCATACCGTCGAGAGCGACATTGCACACCGCATGTGGGCCAAACTCATGCTCAACGACGGCATCAACCAGACCTGCATGGCCTACGGCGGGACCTACGGAAGCGCCACAGAGCCGGGCTCCGAGCAGCGTCGCTGCTTTGTTTCCGCCATGCGCGAAACGCTTGCGGTCGCCAACGCCGAGGGCGTTGAGCTGACCGAGACAGACCTGACGCAGATGGTGCACCTCATCGAGGGAATCGACCCCGCCGGTATGCCCTCGATGGCGCAGGACCGCATCGCGCAACGAAAAACCGAAGTCGAGGAGTTCGCGGGCACCATTTGCCGCCTGGCCGTCAAACACGATATCCAAGTGCCGCAAAACGATTGGCTCTATCAGCGCATCC
>CABSMB010000275.1 GCA_902478705.1 uncultured Collinsella sp.
TCCCGAGCCCAAGGTCGAGCTGCCGCTGGGCCTGCTGGGCGTTGCCGCCGGCCTAGTCGCCTACACGGGTGACGACGTGGACGAGGCCGCTGCCAAGATTCTCGAAGCTCGTGCCGAGGCCCGTGCCGCCAAGAACTGGGATCTGGCCGACGCCATCCGCGACCAGCTCAAGGACCTCGGGCTGACGATTGAAGATACTGCCGCCGGCACCCGTATCAAATCTCTCTAATCCCCGCGGGTTTCCCAAGCACCCGACCTTGTCGTTCAAACCGTCGCTCGCGTACTCAAGTACGCGTCGCTCCTCTTTCACGGCAATCTCGGGCACTTGGAAAACCCGTACCGACCGCTTGAGCTATTCGTCTTAAGCGGTCGCTTCTTTTGTCTTGCTTGAATAATTTTTTAAAGGAGGCCGTTTTATGGCCGACAATCGCAAGCGTGCATCGCGCGGAGGCAAGCAGGCCGCTTCTGGCTCGCGTCCGATTCGCCGCAACGATCGCGCTGCCGCTCCCAAGGGCCAGCGCGATCGCACCCAGCCCGCACGTCCGCAGCGCGATCGCAACCGCGACGCTGTCCAGGCTCCCAGGGGCGAGTTTATCGAAGGCCGTCGTGCTGCCGCCGAGGCGCTGCGCACCGGTTTTCCCATCAAGTGCGCGCTTATCGCCGAGGGCGGGGAGCGCGATGCCGCCCTGTCTCGTCTGGTCGATGACCTCAACGCCGCGGGCGTCCGCATTAAGTATGTGCCGCGCGCGCAGCTCGATGCGCTGTCGAGCCATGGCGCTCACCAGGGTATTGCGCTCGAGGTGGGAAATTTCCCCTATGCTGATGTCGCCGATATCCTCGATCGCGCGGGTGACGGACCGGCGCTCGTCGTCGTGCTCGATCATGTGACCGACGATGGCAACTTTGGTGCGATCGTGCGCTCCGCCGAGGTCGTGGGCGCGGCGGGCGTCATCATTGCAAACAAGCGCGCCGCCGGTGTGACCGTGGGCAGCTACAAGACCTCTGCTGGTGCCGTCATGCACCTGCCCATCGCGCAGGTTCCCAATATCGCCCGTGCGCTCGATGATCTCAAGGCCGCCGGCTTTTGGGTGGGCGGTGCTTCCGAGCACGCCGATGGCAGCTGCTGGGATGCCCCCTTCGAGGGCCGCGTTGCGCTCGTCATGGGCTCCGAGGGCGACGGCATCTCGCGCCTGGTGCTTGAGAAATGCGACTTTTTGACCAAGCTTCCCCAGCGCGGCATGACCGAGAGCCTCAACGTGGCACAGGCGACTACCGCGCTGTGCTTTGAGTGGCTGCGCCGCAATGCCGGCGAGCTCATGGGGGAGGAGTAGCGCATGTCAAAGAAGAACCGCGCCAAGTCCAAGGCCAAGCGCTTTGGCGAAGGCTCGGCCAAGCCGATTGTTTCGGCCGCGACTTATGGCGTGGGCGGCAATGCGTTTGCGCAGGCTATCGCCGATCCGGTCTCGACGGTGCACTCCAATAAGCCCGAGCTGCTGGTGGTCGACGGCTACAACGTGATTCACTGCACGCCGCGCTACGAAAAGCTCGTCTACGACCATTCCGACGATCCATATTCCAGCGACGTCCACGATATGGCGCGCACCGCGCTCATCAACGATGTTGCGGCGTTTGCCCAGGGCCGCTACGAGGCCGTGATCGTGTTCGACGGCGCGGGCAATATCTCCAGCGAGCGCCCCAACCTGCCGGCCCGTGGCGTGCGTATCGAGTTTTCGCCGACGGGCGTCTCCGCCGATACTGTGGTGCAGAAGCTCTGCATCGAGGCACGCGAGGAAGGCCGCGCGTGCTCCGTGGTGTCGAGCGACGGCACGATCCAGGCCGTCGTCATGGGTAAGGGCGTCACGCGCATCTCGAGCCGCATGCTGGTGGACGAGATCAAACAGATCGACAACGACGTTCACGAGGCCGAGGAAGCCCCGCAAATCAAGATGACTCTGGGCAGCCGCCTAAATCCCGATGCGCTGGCCAAGCTCAAGGCGTTGCGCGGGAGGTAGGTAGACCTTCAATGGGGGCTGCTTTCTCGATTGACCAACCAACTGGTTTGTAATCAGTGGGTTGCAGGCCGGCCTCGCCAAAACGAATAGTTTTTGGTTCCGGCGAACAGATAAAACTATTCGTTTTGGCGAAGGGTTTTGAGATGTGGTCGGTCAAAGGGTCTGTTGCGCCTCGTCCGCAATTCCTTTATTCTTAACTGGCTTCGCGCGAAAGCGCCAAGTGTGCCAGTGTGGCGCAACGGTAGCGCAACTGATTTGTAATCAGTGGGTTGCAGGTTCGATTCCTGTCACTGGCTCCATGAGAGTTTCGGGCTCTGTTCCTTATGGGACAGGGCCCGTTTCTATTTATGTCGATATGTAAGCGGGTTTGACTTCCACCAAGCTTTAGGTTTGTCTCGATCTGTAACACGGGTGGGCTGAAAACCCTCCTTATAGTTACAGATCGAGACAATGCCAAGGGATGGCCGATAACATCTCGATCTGTAACACGAAGAGGCCGAAAACCGTTCTAGCTGTTACAGAATGAGACGTAAGCTGGGGT
>CABSMB010000276.1 GCA_902478705.1 uncultured Collinsella sp.
CTTCCTACGGCATGACCGACACCATGGGCCGTATGCACTCCGACGCCCAGTTCGCCGGTTCTTCCTCCGTGCCTGCGCACGTCGACATGATGGGTCTCATCGGCATGGGCAACAACCCCATGGTCGGTGCCACTGTCGCCTGCGCTGTCGCCGTCGAGGAGGCCCTCAAGGCCTAATCGCGCCTGCGCGATGCTCATATAGTTGAGCCTTGGAGCCGCTACCTTTCGAGGTAGTGGCTCTTTTTGTTTGCGCTGTCGCAGGGCAGCTAATGCCGATATATCAGTTGAGGCGAAATACGAGATGTGATGAGATGGAGCGTCAGAGCGTCCATGACGCCCACGCGCCATATTCGCCCTTTACCGATTTATCCAATCTTTGCGACACCTTTGCCGATCACCCATGCGACAATGCGCCGGACGAGAAAGGAATCCGATGGAATCGACTGATGTACTGGTAATTGGATCTGGCATTGCGGGCCTTTGCGCCGCCATCGAAGCGGCACGCACGGGTGTAACCGTCGCTGTGGCAAGCGCAGGCAAGACCATGAGCGGATCGAGCTTCTTCCCGGGAACCTGGGGTCTCGGCCTTATTGGACCCGTCGACGAAGACGACGAACAGGACCTCATCGACACCATCCAGACCGTCGGCGGCGGCGTTGCCGACCCTACGCTCGTCCAGGCGTTTGTCCACGGTATTCCTCAGGCCATCCAATGGCTCGAGCAGGATCTAGGTGTTGAGCTCCAGCGTCCGCAAAGTGCCGAGAGCGCCCAGCAGAAGCAGTTTATCCCCTGCTTTGACCATAAGACGCGTATGTGGCGCGGCCTCACCCGCAAGCCGCTTGAAAACGCTCTGTCGGCCCAGGTCGAGTCACTTGGCATTCGCTTGCTCCCCCGCCACGAGCTTATCGACCTTATTGAGGACACAACCGGAAAGATTACCGGCGCCGTGCTCTACGACCGCGCAAACGAGCATCTCGTGCCTATGGCAGCCAAGGCCACTATCATCGCTGCGGGCGGCACGGGTGGCCTGTTCGAGCGCAGCCTCACTTCCGCCGATGTGCTCAGCTCCTCGCAGGCCATCGCGCTGGCGCACGGCGCATCGCTTACTAATATAGAGTTCATGCAGATGATGCCCGGCTTCATTGAGCCCAAGCGCAACCTTGTCTTTAACGAGAAGACCTGGCGCTACGTCACATTTGACCAACCGGTCGATATTGCCGACGGAAAGCTGGACGACCTGCTCGATCAGCGCTCCGGATATGGTCCCTTCACGTCACGCTTGGCCTCCCGCGCCATCGATCTTGCCATCGATCAAGCGGGTGCCGAAGGCCTCGCGCTCCACTACGACTTCCCCCGCGAGAACGTCCCCGAGTTTGTGCAGACCTTTGCCACTTGGCTACAAGACGAGCATAGCATCGCGCCGACCGACGAGATGCGCGTGGCGATGTATGCCCACGCCGCCAACGGCGGTATCAAGATCGACAAGACCGCGTACACGGGCGTTGAGGGACTCTATGCTTGCGGCGAGGCGACAGGCGACATGCACGGCGCCGACCGCATCGGCGGCCTGTCAAGCGCCAACGGCATCGTGTTTGGGCGCATCGCTGGCGCATCGGCAGCCCTTGCAGCGCAGAAAGAGCCTGAGGCAGCTCTGAAAGCGGATATCGCCCTCCCCCAGTACGGCATTGCCACAACAGATGCCGAACGCCTGACCCGCAGCCTCAAACACACAATGAGCACCTACTGCATGATCAACAGGACCGAAGCAGGCCTCTCCAAGGCGCAACAAGATCTTGAAAGTCTGCAGGACGAGGCCAAGGCTCTAAATAAGTCGCACGCCAACGACAACGAAATCGCCGCCCTCGCCCGCCTACAGTCGCAGATTCAGCTGGCAACGGAAATGGTCAAAGCCATGCGCAAGCGAACCGAAAGCCTGGGTTCGCACTATCGAGCGGACTAATTCGATTTTCACTTTGAGTTTGATCACAATTTCTCAACATACATCGAGCCCCGAAAGCAGGATTCCCCTAAGGAGAACACGCTTACGGGGCTTTAGCCGTGTTTTCCCTAAGGGAATCACAGTGCAGATAGCTCAGCTCCGCGCCCTTTCGGGCTCGACCCCATGCGCAGTCAACAAAAAAGACGGCCAACCGAAGTTGACCGTCTTAACATGCTTTGGTGGGCCGTCAGGGGGTCAGCCTGCTTCGCAGGCGGCCGCTGCGGCGCTATAGCGCCTTGCGCGCTGCGCTGGTAAATGCTTACGCATTTCCTCAGCTCCGCGCCCCGACGGGTTCGACCCCATGCGCGGTCAACAAAAAAAGCGACCAGCCGAAGCCAGTCGCTTTAACATACTTTGGTGGGCCGTCAGGGGGTCGAACCCTGGACCTTGGGATTAAGAGTCCCCTGCTCTACCAACTGAGCTAACGACCCAAAGCTAAAGTCCGTTGTGGCGGACTTTAGAGGAGATATCGTGTGGTGGGCCGTCAGGGGGTCGAACCCTGGACCTTGGGATTAAGAGTCCCCTGCTC
>CABSMB010000277.1 GCA_902478705.1 uncultured Collinsella sp.
CCGCCGCTTTGCCGTCGCCGCGCCCGCTGCGGCCGCCGGCTGCGCCACGAACGCGCCTTTGCGGCCCTTCATCTCCACGTAGCCCTCATCGCATAGCAACGCGTACGCCTTGTTGACGGTGTGCAGGTTGATTCCCAGGTCGGAAGCCAGGTTGCGAACACTCGGCAGCGCATCGCCCGGCGCAAGCTCTTCCTGTGCAATGCCGCGCACGATCTCGTTGCGAAGCTGTTGGTACAACGGCACATCGAGCGCTTGGTCGATACGCACGAACATGATTAGCTCCTATCTTTTAGTTGTTGCATTTGGGAGCCGAATATCGAATGCTTTCAGGTGCAATGCAGACTCTGGCGGGCAGGGATGCCGACATGTGGGCTGAGGCGCCGGATGCGACCTCGCAAAGGAGAGTGGCATCCTGCCCCGTTCGGGAAAGGCCGCGAATTAGCTGGATGAGGGGCGACGCGCCACCTCGGATCTCTTTTGGGAGGTTGCGGTCCCGGGCGCTCGGGCAGGCCCCGCCGCATCGCAGAAGGGAGCCGGGGATGATCTACGCGGGTGTGGACATCGCCAAGACGGACCACGTCATAGGGGCGGTCGACGAGCGCGGGGCCGAGATGTGCCGGCCGATGCCGTTCAAGAACACCGAGGCCGGGCTAGAGAGGGCCGTCGCGTGGCTCGAGGGCCTTGCGGGGCCGCCGTCCGACGTCGTCGTGGGCATGGAGGCCACCGGCCGCTGCTGGATGGCGTGCTACTCGTTCCTCGTCGCCCGGGGCTACTCGGTCGCCGTGATAAACCCCATGCAGGTCAAGGCGGTGCGCAAGCTCAAGGGGCTCGACAAGGTCAAGAACGACCGCATCGACGCCCGGCTCATAGCCGAGGCGCTGCGCATAGGGCAGTACGACGAGACCAGGCTCGCCACCGACGAGGCGGCGTCGCTGAGGTCGCTGTCGCGCTACCTGCAGTCGCTGCGCGGCATGGCCGCGGAGCTCAAGACCCAGTGCGTGTGCCTGATGGACGCGCACTTCCCCGAGTACGCCGGGATGTTCTCGGACATGTTCGGGGCCGGCAGCCGCGCGGTGCTGTCCAGGTCCCCGCTGCCCTTCGAGCTGGCGCGCAGGCGCGCCGACTCGCTCGCCCGCGACATCGCCGAGGCGTCCAGGCGCGGCGGAAAGTCGGCCGGCTACGCCGCGAAGATCAAGGCCGCGGCCAGGTCGTCGATCGGCGTGAGGCTCGGCCAGGAGGCGGCCTCGTTCCAGGTCAAGTCCCTGATAAGGCAGATCGAGTTCGCCGATTCGGAGTGCGCGAAGGTCGAGGCGAGGGTGAGGGCCCTGCTCGACGAGGTCGAGCCGCTCGCGCTCACGATACCCGGGGCGTCATACGCCACGGGCGCCCAGATCGTCTCGGAGATAGGCGACGTGTCGCGCTTCCGAAACGCGCCCGCCCTGGTGAGCTACGCCGGGCTGAACTCGTCGGTGAGCCAGTCCGGGCAGTTCGACAGCGGCGGCGGCCCCATAACCAAGCGCTCGCCGTACCTTCGCCGCGCTTTGTGGCTGGCGGCCAACCGCGCCAGGCAGTACGACCCGGGGCTGCGCGCCTTCTACGACAAGAAGCGCGCCGAGGGCAAGCCCCACCGCGTGGCCGTCACGGCCGTGGCGAGGAAGCTGTGCCGCATCGTGTTCGCGGTGATGCGCGACCAGGTCCCGTACGGCCCGGGGAGGGAATAGGGCGGTCCATGCCGGATTCTTCGCAGGCGGCCTCGCCGCCCGCTTCGCCATGCCCGAAAGCATTCGATATTCGGTTCTCAAGCTGCAACGTTCGGATAATTTGCTGTTCTCGAAAACCTACGGTTTAACCCTTGACTTCATATAGCTGGTCTCCTTTCCCTGTATGTTGCGCGTCACCCGCGCAACAGCTTGTTGAGAAACGCCACGGAATCCCGCACGGCCCTTAGGGCCACCAGATCGTCGGCGAAGCTCACGTCTATGCGGGCGATGCCCGCCGCCTCGTCCAGCCATTCGCTGGTGCCCACGATGGGGCGATCGTGCGTTGCGCCCACCATGGACGGCGGAGCTTCCGCAGCAGCGCTGGGCAACGTGAACCACTGCCCCGATTCCGCACGAACCTGCAGGTCAACCACCAGGTGCTCCAGCAAATGCGGCAGCGGGGTGCAGTCCATGACCGCGGCGAACACGGTGCCGCGCTCGTTTACGCAGGCATGCTGTGCCAACGTGGGGACCACGGCCAGCACGCGCGACATCAGCTGGGGCGAAGTGGCTCGCGGCGCGGCGCCGAACGCCACCCGGCACACCAAGTGCCCGCGCCGCACCTCCATGCGCTCGACGCGGACGGGATCCGTCAAAGCGTCCCTGCCCGCACAGGCGCCGTCATGCATCATCGCAACGACCCGTTTTTCAGCTGCTCGAGGGTCACCGCGTTGCTGCCCGCCGACTCGATGCCGCCTTCGGCCACCGCGCCGGTGAACTCTTGCGAACCGGAGCCGCTGGAGCCATCGGCGGAATCG
>CABSMB010000278.1 GCA_902478705.1 uncultured Collinsella sp.
TTCAACTTCAAGGGCGCGACCAGAAGGTCAGCGCCCTTTCATTTCACGTCACCTTGTCTCAAATGCGACCCGCTCGCTGACTTATGTTCAACCTGCGGCGCCATGTTGCTTGAGGGCACCTTGCTCGCTCTGGCGGGTTTTCGCTGTCGGTGCCATAACATCGGCGTTACCTTGGCTGTTGGATGTAGTCGTTTAAGAATGTCCCCAACGACTAGTCGTTTAATGCGCCAGTTTCTGTCGAGTCGGTGCGGTTTGCTGGTTGCTCGTATAATGGTCTGCGTATGAACCGCAACCAAGGAGTTCCAGTTTATGGACCAGAGCCTCTTTAAATTCGACCTGATCGCCGAGGACCCGACGACGCACGCGCGTGCCGGCGTGTTGCACACCCCGCACGGCGACATCGAGACGCCGATCTTTATGCCCGTGGGCACCAAGGCAAACGTCAAGGGCATCCCCACCGAGACCGTTAAGCAGCTCGGTGCGCAGATTGTGCTCGCCAACACCTACCACCTGTCCATGCGTCCCGGCGAGGACACCATCGCCGAGCTGGGCGGACTGCATAAGTTCATGAACTGGCATGGCCCCATCCTCACCGACTCGGGCGGATTCCAGGTGTTTAGCCATAACGACGCCGTCAAGCTCACTGACGAGGGCGTGCGCTTTATCGTCAATGACTACGACGGCCGCCACGTGTTCTGGACGCCCGAGGACAACATGGAAATCGCCATGAAGCTCGGCTCCGACATCTGCATGCAGCTCGATCAGTGCCCCGGCTATCCCGCCACGCGCGCCTACGTCGAGCGCGCCGTGGAGCTGTCGAGCATGTGGGCCGAGCGCTGCTACAAGGCTCACACCCGCGATGACCAGGCACTCTTTGGCATCGTCCAGGGTGGCATGCATCTGGATCTGCGCCTGCGATCGCTGCGCCACCTGGAGGAGTGCGGCGACTTCCCCGGTTACGGCATCGGCGGCTACTCGGTGGGCGAGGACCACGAGACCATGTTCGAGACGCTGGCGCCGCTGGTTTCCGAGTACATGCCTAAGCACAAGCCGCGCTACCTCATGGGCGTCGGCAACCCTACCACGCTCGTGCGCGGCGTTGGCGTGGGCATCGACATGTTCGACTGCGTGCTGCCGACGCGCACCGGCCGCATGGGCACGGCATTCTCCAGCGAGGGTCGCCTCAACTTCCGCAACGCCCGCTTTGCGCACGACGACGGCCCCATCGACCCCACCTGCACCTGCCCGGTGTGCACGGGCGGCTACAGCCGCGCGCTCATCCGCCACATGGTCACGCAGAAGGAGATGCTCGGCGGCATTCTGCTTTCGATGCACAACATCTACTACCTGCTCAACCTTATGCAGCGCGCCCGCCAGGCCATTATCGAGGGCCGCTACGGCGCGTTTGTGAGCGACTGGATGAACAGCCCTGCGGCGGTGGACTACTAAGAGCGGCGCGGGCGCTTGCAAAGCGCGGGCAACGGCAAGGGACGAGCGCCGGCCGGTCATCACGTTCGCTAACACCGTCTGCGCGACCGATGACCGATAGCTTGCAAGCACTTGATGCATCGTGGGTACCATACCGAATAGTTGATGTTCGGGCGGGTGTTTGGCGCATGGCGTCGACCCCGCCCGTTTTTCTTTTTCTCGATAGGAGTACCCATGATTAAGAATGAAAACGTCGAGGGCGAGCCTGCCTACGACGAGACGTACCGCCGCGGCCCCGTGGTCATGCGCGGCCCCATGATTCCTAAGGACAACACCTATGCCAACTTGCTGGCGCCCGAGGAGTCGACCGACTGGCTGCATGCCGATCCGTGGCGCGTGCTGCGCATTCAGGCAGAGTTTGTCGATGGTTTTGGCGCGCTTGCCGAGCTTGGTCCTGCAGTGACCATCTTCGGCAGCGCCCGCACGCCCAAGACCGATCCGCTCTACAAGGCGGCGCGCACGGTCGGTCGCAAGATCGCCCAGCGCGGCGTGGCGGTTATCACCGGCGGCGGCCCCGGCATTATGGAAGCGGCCAATAGGGGAGCGGCGAGCGTCAACGGCAAGTCGGTTGGCTTGGGTATCGAGCTTCCGCACGAGCACGGGCTCAACAAATACGTGAACCTTGGCATGGACTTCCGTTACTTCTTTGTGCGCAAGACTATGTTCGTCAAATACAGCTCGGGCGCTATTGTGTTTCCCGGCGGGTTTGGCACGCTCGACGAGATGTTCGAGGTGCTCACGCTGGTGCAGACGCACAAGGTAAAGCGCATGCCGCTCGTGCTGGTGGGTACCGAGTACTGGCAGGGCCTATTCGACTGGCTCAACGGCCCGGTGATGGATGCCGGTATGATCAGCCCGCTCGATCCCGAGCTCGTACACATCACCGACGACCTCAACGAAGCCGTCGACATTGCCCTGAGCGGGTTGATGTAGGGTAGGTAAAATGGGGCGGGGCTAAAAAGACTGGTCTGAAACGTTTGATACCAGTCTTTTTAGCCCCGTCCCAAATGAACTGCTTCTACGT
>CABSMB010000279.1 GCA_902478705.1 uncultured Collinsella sp.
CACTAGATCGCTCGTCGGCAGCGTCAGATGTGTATAAGACACAGGGCGGGTGCCGGGTCGGTAAGGTCGTCAGCGGGAACGTAGACGGCCTGGACGGAGGTGATGGCGCCCGTCGCGGTCGAGGTGATGCGCTCCTGCAGGTCGCCCATCTCGGTGGCCAGCGTGGGCTGGTAACCGACGGCAGACGGCATGCGGCCGAGAAGTGCGGAGACCTCGGAACCGGCCTGGGTGAAGCGGAAGATGTTGTCGATGAAGAGCAGAACGTCCTGGCCCTGGTCGCGGAAGTACTCGGCGACGGTGAGGCCTGCCAGACCGACGCGCAGACGCGCTCCCGGCGGCTCGTTCATCTGGCCGTACACGAGGCAGGTCTTGTTGATAACGCCCGACTCGCTCATCTCGAGGTAGAGGTCCGTACCCTCACGGGTGCGCTCACCGACGCCCGTGAACACCGACGTGCCGTTGTGCTCCTGGGCGAGGTTGTTGATGAGCTCCATGATGAGAACGGTCTTGCCGACGCCGGCACCACCGAACAGGCCCGTCTTGCCACCACGGATGTAGGGCTCGAGAAGGTCAATGACCTTGATGCCGGTCTCGAAGGTCTCGGTCTTGGTGGTGAGCTCGTCGAAGGCGGGTGCCGGACGATGAATCGGGTAGGTCTGCTCGATCTTGGGCATCGGCTTGCCATCGACGGGCTCGCCGATGACGTTCCAGATGCGACCGAGGGTCTCGTTGCCGACGGGCATCTGGATGGGTGCACCGGTGTCAACGACCTCGGTGCCGCGCTGAAGGCCGTCCGTGCTGGTCATGGCGACCGTGCGGACCATGTTGCCCTCGAGGTGCATCTGGACCTCGAGCACGGTCGAAAGGTGACCGACTGGAGTATCAGCATCCACCGTGAGCGCGTTGTAGATCGCAGGGATGGAATCAGCCGCAAACTCGCAGTCTACGACAGCACCAACGATGCGAACGATGCGTCCAACGTTCTTCATAGTTGTGTCCTTATCTTACTCGTCATTCTTAATCCTCCAAAGCGGCCGCACCGCCGACGATCTCGGTGATCTCGGTGGTGATGGCGCCCTGGCGTACGCGGTTGTACAAACGATCCAGCGTTTCGATCATCTCGGTCGCGTTGTCGGTCGCAGACTTCATCGCCTTGCGGCGAGCGCCCTGCTCGGCAGCGGCTGAATCGATGAGCGCGTGGTAGACCACCGTCTCGACATAAGCCGGGAGTAGGCGGTCAAGAACTTCTTCTGACGAAGGCTCGAAGCTCGTGCCTGCGGCGAGGGTGGCATTGCCGTCCTCGCCTTCCTTCGTCTTCAGCGCATCGGGCTGGACGGGCAGGATAACCTCTTCGCGCAGGTCCTGATCGGCTGCGTTGCGGGCGTGGTTGTAGAACACCTTCACCTCGTCAACGGCCTTGTCGAGGAAGCTGCTGCGCACGTACGAGGAAATCTCGCGCGCCTCCTGTATCGTGGGGTCGGCGGACATGTCACGGAAGACCATGAGCGGCTCGAGCCTGCGGTAATGGAAGTAGCTTGCGCCCTTCTTACCGCAGACGATGACATTGGTCTTGATTCCGGCAGCGTTGTTCTCGGCACGGTACTTGTCGACCATGCGAAAGACGTTGCTGTTGAAACCACCGGCCAGGCCACGGTCGGATACCACGACGATGGCAATTGCGGCCTTCTTATCCTCGTGCTCCTCCAGCAGCGGATGCTCCACGCCAATGGAGTGGGCAGCCACCGCCGAAAGGGTCTTGACCATAGCCTCGGAATACGGAGTTGCCGCGGCGATGCGCTCAGTCGCATGGCGGATCTTGGCAGTGGCGACCATTTCCATGGTGCGCGTGATCTGCTTGGTGCTCTCGACAGAGAGCTTCCGCCTCTTGATATCGCGTTGACTGGGCATGCGCTAACCTCTATTTCTTCGCAATGATGAAGCTCTGCTTGAAGGTCGTAATGGCCTCCAGGAGCTCCTCTTTGATCTGATCGGTCAGCTGCTTCTCGGTCGCGATCTTCTCCTTGAGGTCCTTGCGAACCGTGTGCATGTACTGCACGAGATCATCGCGGAAGCGAAGCGTGTCGGAGACGGGCATGCCATCAAGGAAGCCCTGGTCGCCGGCAAAGATGGCGACAACCTGATCCTCGACGTCCATGGCGGCAAAACGGCCCTGCTTGAGGAGCTCGGTCATGCGAGCGCCACGGGAGAGCTGCTGCTGGGTGGCCTTGTCCAGGTCGCTGCCGAACTGCGAGAACGCCTGCAGCTCGCGATAGGCGGCCAGGTCGAGACGAAGCGTACCGGCAACCTGCTTCATGGCCTTGATCTGCGCGGAACCACCGACTCGGGAAACCGAGATACCGACGTTGACTGCCGGGCGCTGGCCCTGGAAGAAGAGGTCGGACTGCAGGAAGATCTGGCCGTCGGTAATGGAGATGACGTTGGTCGGGATGTAAGCCGAGACGTCACCGCCCTGGGTCTCGATGATGGGAAGGGCCGTGAGCGAACCGGCAC
>CABSMB010000280.1 GCA_902478705.1 uncultured Collinsella sp.
TCTCAGAGGAAGGCGCCCGCCCGGAGGCGGCCCCAGCGCGAGACCGTCCCGGATGCTACTCGTTGTCGCCCGCGGTCATTTGGGTTGCGGAGAGTGCGCCGTCGGCTGCGGTTGCGGCAGCGGCGTCCGGCCAGACCCAATCGGTGAAGGCCGGGTGGTCGTAGCCCTCGTCGCAAGCGAACTCGAAGGCCTCGGTGCGGAAGGCCTCCCACTCGTTGATCTGCTCGGCAAACTTATCGGCATCGACCATGCGCAGCACGTCGGCAGCCAGGGCCCAGCGGTCCATGTTGTTCAGGCGCAGCATGTCAAACGGCGTGGTCGTGGAGCCCTTCTCCTCGTAGCCGTGGACGCGGAAGGCGTCGTGGCCAGGGCGGTTCCAGATCAGGCGGCGAATCGTGCCGGCATAGGCGTGGAAGGCAAAGAGGACAGGCTTCTCGCCGCGGCCGAAGAGCTCAGCCCAGCGCTCGTCGCTGATCGCCTGGTCGTTCTCGCAGACGTTCTGAATCTTGAGCAGATCGACCACGTTGACGAACCAAACCTTGATGCCCAGCTCGCGCAGCATGTCGGTTGCGGCCAGAGCCTCGAGCGTCGGTACGTCACCGCAGGTGGCGACCACAACGTCGGCCTCGGCGAGCGAGTCGGCGGTCGATGCCCACTCCCAGGTCGCGACGCCCTCGGCAAGCTCCGCCTTGGCCTCGTCGACCGTCTGGAAGGTCGGAGCGGGCTGCTTACCGCAGAAGATGGCGTTGACACAATCGGTAGACTGGTAGACGCGCTCGGCGACGGCAAGGGCCATGTTGGCGTCGGCCGGATAGTAGGCGTTCACGATATGCGTATCGTTGGCCTTGTTGAGCAGCAGGTCGATAAAGCCGGGGTCCTGGTGAGAGAAGCCGTTGTGGTCCTGGCGCCAGACGTGGCTCGACAGCAAAATGTTGAGGCCGCTGATGGGGGCTCGCCACGGAATCTCGCGCTTGGTGGCCTCGAGCCACTTGCAGTGCTGGTTGACCATGGAGTCGACCACATGGACAAAGCTCTCGTAGGAGCTCCACACGCCGGAGCGGCCCGTGAGCACGTAGGCCTCGAGGAAGCCCTCGCACTGGTGCTCGGACAGCTGCTCGACGACCTTGCCGAAACCGGCGAGCAACTCGTCGTTGGCCTCGTCCTCGTAGAAGCCGGCGTCCCACTGCTTCTTGGTCACCTTGTAGGCAGCCTGCAGGCGGTTGGACGCAGTCTCGTCGGGGCCGAAGATGCGGAAATCGTCCATGTTCTTGGCCAGGACATCGGCGGTGTACTCACCAAAGACGCGGGCGGCCTCGGTGGAGCCCCAGCCGTGACCCTTCTCAGCAACGGGAATCTCATGAGTGTGGACATCGGGGAGTTCGAGCTCGCGACGGACCTTACCGCCGTTTGCGTTGGGGTTGGCGCCAATGCGCAGCTCGCCGGTCGGCATAAAGGCCGTCACCTCGGAGCGCACCTGGCCCTCGGGCGTAAAGAGCTCCTCGGGCTTGTAGGAGCGCAGCCACTCACGCAGCACGCGGAAGTGCTCGTGGGTATCCTTGGCGCTCGCCAGCGGCACCTGGTGCGCACGCCAGGAGTCCTCGGTCTTCTTGCCGTCAATCTGCTTGGGGCAAGTCCAGCCCTTGGGCGTGCGGAACACGATCATGGGGTATGCCGGTCGGACCACGGTCTCGCCCGCGGCGGCCTGGGCCTGAGCGGTGGCCTTGATGTCGCAAATCTCGTCGAAGACCTGCTCAAACAGGGCGGCGAAACGCTCGTGAATGCTCGCATGGCTCTCGTCGTCAAAGCCGGCGACAAAGAAGTGCGGCTTATAGCCCATGCCCTCGAAGAACTTGGTGAGCTCCTCGTCGGACACGCGGGCGAGGATGGTGGGGTTGGCGATCTTGTAGCCGTTGAGGTGCAGGATCGGCAGGACGATACCGTCGGTTGCCGGGTTCACGAGCTTGTTAGACTGCCAAGAGGTGGCAAGCGGGCCGGTCTCGGACTCGCCGTCGCCCACCACGGCAACGGCCAGCAGGCTCGGATTGTCCATGACGGCGCCGTAGGCGTGGCTGAGCGTGTAGCCGAGCTCGCCGCCCTCGTGGATGGAGCCGGGCGTCTCGGGCGCAAAGTGGCTCGGAATGCCGCCGGGGTAGGAGAACTGGCGGAAGAACTTCTGCAGGCCGGCCTCATCATCGGTGATGTCGGGGCGAATCTCGCGGTAGGTGCCGTCGAGCAGCGACTGGGCGGTACCGGCGGGACCACCGTGACCGGGACCCATCAGGAAGATGGCGTTCTGGTTATGGTCGGCAATGAGGCGGTTGACGTGGCCGAACAGGAAGTTGATGCCGGGCGTGGTGCCCCAGTGGCCAACCAGGCGGTGCTTGACGTCCGGACGACCGAAATCGCGCGTCTCACCGGTCTTCTCGTCGACAAAGTCGGTACGCATCAGCGGGTTGGAGCGAAGGTAGATCTGGCCGACGGACAGGTAGTTCGAAGC
>CABSMB010000281.1 GCA_902478705.1 uncultured Collinsella sp.
ACATACATCTTATGGGTGCGCTTCTCCATCACAAAGGCAAGAATCGCAAATAGCAGGATGCCGCCGGCGAAAAGGATGGCAAAACCGGTGCGGGTGCCAAACAAAAAGGAAAAAACTGCGTCCATTGGGTGCCTTCTTGCGTAGTTGAGTTGGGTCGTAAACGCTCATAAGTATATACTTGCCCATACATGTACAAGGTTGCAACCTAAATGGAATGTATATCGCCGGAGGATCTAATGCTTGATATCAAGTTTGTTCGCGAGAACCCCGATGCCATCGATGTCGCCATGGCTAACCGCCAGACGTCTTGGGATCGCGAGAAGTTCTTTGAGCTCGACGACGAGCGCCGTGCCGTCATCACCGAGGTCGAGGAGCTCCAGGCCACGCGTAACGCCGAGTCCAAAAAGATTGGCGCCCTGATGAAGGAGGGCAAGAAGGACGAGGCCGAGGCCGCCAAGGAGGCCGTGCGCGCCGTCAACGAGAAGATTGACGGTCTGGCCGAGCGCCGCACCGCTCTCGAGCAGGAGCAGTACGACTTCATGGCTCACCTGCCCAACATCCCTTGCGAGGCCACGCCGTACGGCAAGGATGAGGACGAGAACATCGAGCGCCGTCGTTGGGGCACCCCGCGCGAGTTCGACTTCGACTTTAAGCCGCACTGGGATTTGGGCACCGACCTCGACATCCTCGACTTCGAGCGTGGCAACAAGCTCTCCGGCAGCCGCTTCACTGTTCTCGGTGGCGCCGGCGCCCGCCTGGAGCGCGCCCTTATCAACTTCTTCCTGGACACGCACACGAGCCGTGGCTTCAAGGAGTGGTGGCCGCCCATCGTCGTCAAGCGTCAGACCATGTTCGGCACGGGCCAGCTGCCCAAGTTCGAGGACGACGCCTATCACGTCTCGGGCGACAACTTCCTGATTCCTACCGCCGAGGTCGTACTGACTAACCTGCATGCCGGTGAGGTTCTGGACGCCGACACTCTGCCTCGCCGCTACACTGCCTTCACCCCCTGCTTCCGCGAGGAGGCCGGTTCCGCTGGTCGCGACACCCGCGGCATCATTCGCCAGCACGAGTTCGACAAAGTCGAGATGGTCAAGTTTGCCAAGCCGGAGGAGTCCGACGAGGAGCTCGAGAGCATGACCGCCGAGGCCGAGTACCTGCTGCAGCAGCTGGGCCTGCCGTATCGCGTGATTAGCCTGTGCACCGGCGACCTGGGCTTCTCTGCCCGTCAGACCTACGACATCGAGGTTTGGCTGCCGAGCTACAACGCCTACAAGGAGATTAGCTCCTGCTCTAATTGCGGCGACTTCCAGGCCCGTCGCGCCAACATCAAGTATCGCGACCCCGAGAATTTCAAGGGTTCGCGCTACCTGCACACCCTTAACGGTTCCGGCCTGCCGGCTGGTCGTACCATGGCTGCCATTCTGGAGAACTACCAGAACGCCGACGGCACCATCACGATCCCCGAGGTTCTGCGTCCCTACATGGGTGGCCTCGAGAAGATTGAGCCGGTCGCGTAAACTAGCTGCATAGGCGATTTGCGAGGGCGCTCCTTTTAGGGGCGCCCTTTTTGTGTACGGCTATACCATGCCGTGCGGACAGCTCGATAGAAAACACACGAACAAATGTTCTGTGTACATGCATCTACCTGCTATGCTTTTGCTAACTAAGAGCAAGAGAAAGGGGATGTGATGGAGCTGTTCGATGAGAGGGTTGTTTTGTTCCAGAGCGATGAGGGTGGGGAGCACCTGCTGGTAACGTGCGAGCCGTCGGGTATGGGTGGCTTGGTGGTTCGGCAGACGAGTGAGGGACCATTGACGCAATGGTGCTATGAGGAGTCGCCGCATGTGGTCGAGACGTTTGTGGCGCATGAGGCGCTTGTTGTCCTTGAGCACTTCTATGGTGTTGGAACTTCTAATCAGGTGGCCCGAATGCTGAGCATCTCGTTTGCCGACTACGACTGTGCCCAACGGGTGCGGTCGCTTCTGGGGGAGCTTGGCGCCGGGTTCGATGTGATTGAAAAGCCAATCGATCGCACGAGAAGCGCTGATGCTCGTGGTGCAGCGTGACAAATTGCGGCTCGCGCGAAAAAAGTTTGAGATTTTGCTTGACTCTAACGAACTAAAGTGGTTTTATATGTCTTGCGCTGCGGCGTTACCTCAGCTGGATAGAGGGTCTGACTACGAATCAGAACGTCATAGGTTCGAATCCTATACGCCGCACCAATTGAAATTGAAAGCCTCCGGCAACGGAGGCTTTTCTTTTAGGCAGACGCCCTATGGATTCGAACCTCGGTCGAGGCGCGGGCGTAAAGAAAACGCGGAGCGTTTTTAGCCCGCGGGCGAGCACGCCGGCAGGCGGGCGAAGCCGGTGCGGATCCGCGCAGCGGATGCGCGGAATCCTATACGCCGCACCAATTGAAATTGAAAGCCTCCGTGAACTGCACCCCAAAACTTGGACGGCTTAAATAAGAACTACGCCGCAAGGGACT
>CABSMB010000282.1 GCA_902478705.1 uncultured Collinsella sp.
GCTCACCCACGGCTACCCCTGGGAGGTCCGTCGTCAGGACAAGGCCGTAACCATTAAGTTTGGTGGCCGCGTTGAGGGCTTTGAGGAGGACGGCCGCACGTTCTACCGCACGGTGGACACGCAGGACATCCTGGCCGTTCCCTATGACATTCCCGTCGTGGGCTATGCCGGCGAGACCGTCAACAAGCTGCGCGTCTGGGCCGCCGAGCCGGTCGAGGAGCACTTTGACCTGGAGGCCTTCAACCGCGGCGACTATGCCCTGGCCGACGCCGAGCGCGCCGAGGCCGAGGCCATCAGCGCCATCCTCTACCCCAACGACGCCGGCGAGCACGGCCGCCTGCTGCGCCTGAAGCAGGAGTACCTGTTTGTCTCGGCCGGCATCTACAGCCTGCTCGACACCTTTGAGAAGGAGCACGGCGAGAACTGGGAGCTGCTGCCGCAGTTTGTTGCCATCCACACCAACGACACGCACCCCGCCATGTGCGGCCCCGAGCTCATGCGCATCCTCATCGACGAGAAGAAGCTCGAGTGGGACGACGCCTGGAACATCGTGACGCAGGTCGTGAGCTACACCAACCACACCATCCTGGCCGAGGCGCTGGAGAAGTGGCCCATCGGCACGTTCTCCAAGCTCCTCCCCCGCGTGTACCAGATCATCGACGAGATCAGCCGTCGTTGGCACGAGTCGTTCGACACCACGCAGGAGGGCTGGCAGGAGCGTCTGCGCCAGACCGCCATCCTGTGGGACGGCGAGATCCGCATGGCCAATCTGTCTGTGATCTGCAGCCATAGCGTCAACGGCGTGGCAAAGATCCACTCCGACATCATCAAGAACATCGTGCTCAAGGACTTCTATGCCCTGACGCCCGAGAAGTTCAACAACAAGACCAACGGCATCTCGCACCGTCGCTTCTTTGCCGAGGCCAACCCCACCTACGCCAAACTCGTGACCGAGGCCATTGGCGATGGCTGGCTCAAGGACGCCTTTGAGCTGGAAAAGCTCAAGGAGTTCCAGAACGACACCGAGTTCCTGAAGGCCGTGGGTGCCTCCAAGCGCGCCAACAAGGAGCGCCTGGCCGTCTACGTTAAGGCCGAGACCGGTCTGGTCATTGACCCCAACACCGTCTTTGATGTTCAGGTTAAGCGTTTCCATGCCTACAAGCGCCAGCTCATGAACATCATGAAGGTGATGGACATCTACAACCGTCGCATCGCCGATCCCAACTTCCACGTGACGCCGACGACCTTCATCTTTAGCGGCAAGGCTGCCTCGAGCTACACCTTTGCCAAGGAGACCATCCGCCTCATTAACTCCGTCGCCGAGGTCGTCAACAACGACCCGCGCGTCAACGAGGTCATGAAGGTCTGCTTTATCCCCAACTTCCGCGTGAGCAACGCCCAGCTCATCTACCCTGCCGCCGAGATCTCCGAGCAGATTTCCACGGCCGGCAAGGAGGCCTCGGGCACGTCCAACATGAAGCTCATGATGAACGGCGCGATTACGCTGGGCACCCTCGACGGCGCCAACATCGAGATCGCCGATCTGGCCGGTCGCGAGAACGAGGCCATCTTTGGCCTAACCGCTCCCGAGGTCGAGCAGCTCTGGGCATCCAACAGCTACTTTGCGTGGGATACCCTCAACGGCGACCGCGAGCGCCTGGGCCGCGTGATGGATGAGCTCAAGGACAACACCTTTGCGGGTCTTTCGGGCAACTTCGAGAGCATCTACAACGAGCTCATGAACAACAACGACCCCGACCTGGTCATGGCCGATTTCCGCAGCTACGTGGATGCGTGGGAGAAGCTTACCGGCAGCTACGGCGACCAGGAGACCTGGAACCGCAAGGCGCTGCTCAACACCGCATCGAGCGGCTGGTTCTCGAGCGACCGCACCATTCGCGAGTACCGCGACGAGATCTGGCACGCGTAACGGCGCGCGAGCTCCCTTATGCCAGCACGGCATTACCCGGTGGGCGCGAATAGGCTCCGCGCCCACCGCTAATGAATTTAGAAACATCGATGACAGAAGGAGAAATCGATGAGTAAGAAAGAATGCATCGCGATGCTCCTCGCAGGAGGACAGGGCAGCCGATTGGGGGCGCTCACCCAAAAGATCGCTAAGCCGGCGGTTAGCTTTGGTGGTAAGTTCCGCATTATCGACTTTTCGCTGTCCAACTGCTCCAACTCGGGCATCGATACGGTGGGCGTTCTGACGCAGTATCGCCCCTACCTGCTGCATGCCTATGTGGGCTCCGGCGAGGCCTGGGATCTGGACAGCCGTGACGGCGGCGTGTCGATCCTGCCGCCGTACGAGACGCAGACCGGTGGCGCCTGGTATGCGGGCACGGCCGACGCCATTACGCAGAACCTCGACTACATCAAGGCTAACGACCCCAAGTACGTCCTGATTCTTTCCGGCGACCACCTGTATCGCATGGATTAACGCAAGATGCTCAAGACGCACATCGAGAACAACGC
>CABSMB010000283.1 GCA_902478705.1 uncultured Collinsella sp.
TCTTTAGGGAGCCCGAGTTTGACTACAGCCGCTCTGGCACGATTACCCAGGTATTCCTTGCGGAAGACACCAAGGCTCGTGTCGAGATCTCGATTCCCGCCGAGGAGTGGGGACAGCAGGCTTCGATCGCCGATGCCGAGCGCCTGGTCGTGGTGGGTCGCGGCATTGGTTCCAAGAAAAACCTGCCGCTGATGCGAAGGCTCGCCGAGGCTCTGGGAGCCGAGCTTGGCTGCACGCGACCTGTCGTGGAGGCCGGCTGGTTGGAGTATCGCCATCAGATTGGCCAGACGGGAGTATCGGTTTCGCCCAAGCTTCTCCTGAGTATCGGTGTTTCGGGCGCCATCCAGCATCTTGCCGGCATCGGTGGGGCGGAGTGTATTATCGCCATCAACGAGGACCCGGATGCCCCCATCTTTGGTACTGCCCAGTACAAGGTTGTCGGCGATGCCGTCGAGGTCGTCGAGGAGCTGCTGGCCCAGCTTGAGCGCTAGGCGCGCGCCAGCCAGCCGCGCATCTCGTCCTTAAGACGGCTCCAGGTTGCCTGTGTGGCGGGGTCGGTAAAGGGCTGTGTAATACCAAAGGGCGCGTCGAGTAGGCGGTAGATATCGCCCTGCTCGCGCGCCAGCGCGCGGCTCGCCGGATAGACGAGCTCAAACATAAAGCAGATGAGTCCCACCAGGTAGTCCGCCGGCTCGTCGCGTTCGTCGCGAGCAACGCAGCGGTGCTCGTCAAAGGCGGTAAGCGCCGGTGCCGAGAAGTGGCTGGCAAGAAATGCGTCCTCATCCACTTTGAGGATGGTGTCGACGGTGCTGTCGGCGATGGTGCGCATAATGTCGATCTTGTCGCCATCGCGTACGATATCGCAGAAGCACCGTGTACGCTCGTCGAGTTGTGCCGGCAGACGAAAGTCACTGTGATAGGCGATGCTCGCGCGGATGAGCTCGTCGTGCTCTTCGGTCTCGATAAAATCTCGGATGCTTGTTGTGGCAGGTGCGTTGTCGGGGCTCTCGCCAAAGAGGACCTCGACGCCCAACGCCGCATGGCTCATGCTCTCAGCATCCTTAAACGTGTCCCAGCGCCGCAGCTGCTCAAAGCGGCCCATATCGTGCAGCAGGCCGCAAAGCCAGGCCAGGTCAATATCCTCTGTCGACCAGCCCTGCTCACGCGCCACGGCATCACATGCCTCGGCAACGTGGTACGTATGCTCGATTTTGAGTGCGATGCGCGGATTGGCGGCATCGTAAGCATCGGTATAGCGTTTGAAGGCCGCGGTCGCCCGGCCCCGATCGATAGCTGTCATAATGACTTCCTAAAAAGCTGTGTCTTTCGATCCGGTGGCAATTGTAGGTGAACTCGGTTGCTGCCGGGCGATGATTCTGCCATGTCGTTGCCTGACCCAGCGAATCGAATTTCTCACCGAGCCGGTCTGCTTCTTCTGGTACCATGGTCAAACTTTACTGTAGCAAAGCGTGACGTGGGCTTTTGTTCTGCGTCAGCGGAAATGGGGGTTTCATGGCACAGGAAGCGACCGCCAACGAGCAAAAGAAATTCAAGGTACCGCGTATCCCGGGTGACATCATGATCTATCCCAGGATCGTTGGCCTTTTGCTCAACACTTTCTGTCCGCAGGTCTTTGAGATCGGCGGCTTCTTTACGGCTGCCTGCCGCGGCGGCTCCAATACCATCGTCGCTGCGATCCTGCTCTTCGTGGGTGCCGGCATCAGCTTTAAGTCCACGCCGAGCGCTATCAAGACCGGCATCGTCGTACTGATCCCCAAGCTTGTGGTGGCAGCCGCGCTGGGCCTGGGCGTTGCGTATTTCTTTAACGATAACTTTTTGGGCCTGAGCTCGGTCTCAATCATCGGCGGCATCACGTTTTGCAACATGGCGCTCTATACGGGCATCATGGGCGAGTTCGGCGATGAGTCCGAGCAGGGCGCTGTCGGTATCCTGTTCTTTACGGCCGGCCCCGCCGTCACGATGATCATCCTCGGTGTCTCGGGTCTCGCCAACATCCCCGTCGGCACCATCATCGGATCCATCCTGCCGCTTGTTATCGGCATGGTCCTGGGCAACTTGTTCCCGTTTATCAAGAATCTGCTGGTCCCCGGCGCCAATCCCGCGATCGCTGTTATCGGCTTTCAGCTCGGTGCGTCCATGAGCCTTTCGAGCTTTATCACCGGCGGTATTTCGGGCATCCTGCTGGGCCTCATCACGCTCTTTATCGTCGGTCCCATTACCTTTGCCTTCGAGCGCTTGTGTGGCGGCAACGGTAAGGCGGCTGTGGCATGCTCCACCATTGCCGGCACGGCCATGACCACGCCGGTCGCCCTCGCCGAGGTCGCCCCGCGCTATGCCGAGCTTGCGCCCACCGCGTATGCGCAGATCGCCACTGCCGTCATCATCACGGCAATCATGGCTCCGATTCTGACCGGCTGGGTCGATAAGAAGT
>CABSMB010000284.1 GCA_902478705.1 uncultured Collinsella sp.
CAGGTGCGTGTCGCGGCAGATCTCGATGGAGCCAAAGCCGCCGGTCGCGAGTGTTTCGAGCGGCTGGAACCGCTTGAGCAGGTCGCGAGAGCTGGTGCCCTCCAAAGGAACGTCCGGCGAGAACCGGGCGGTATGTTGCGAGAAAAGCGGCATGGCCAACCCTCGTGCGTTTAAAGTTCGTTTGCGAGCGGCGGGCCGGGGTCAAGCCGTTCGCGGTGGCATAGATGCTGCTAGTTTAGCACGCTCGGGTGAAAGGAAACCGCATCCCACTTTGGAGCTCCAAAACGGGATGCGGTTTTCGCTGTCAATCTAAGTTTCGCCTAAGCAGGCGACTGTGGCTTGGGCCGAGAGCTTGGCCTTAGCGCTTCCTCTTGTTCTTCTTCTGCTTACGCTGCTTGCCCTTGTTGTCCTGGGGCTTGTCGGCCTTGTCGGCCTGTTTGGCTTCGGCGGCGGCCTTTTCGGCCTTCATCTTCTTGCGCTTGGTCTCGATGCGGAGCTTTTTGTTGATGCGCGCCTTGAGGAAGGGGCCAAACTGCTCGGCATCGCCACGGACGAAGGTGTCCTTGGGAATCGTCACACCCTGGTCGGCGAACATGGCCACAAAGATGCGCTCGCCGTCGAGTACGTGGTCGAGCTTCTCAAACGGGAAGAACTGCGATTTGCCGCTCTTGCCCCAGACCATCAGGCCGTCCTCGTTGGCGGCGACGCGGCGGTAGCGGCCGCCCATGGACTCGTCGGCCTCGACGGCATCGATAAAGTCGCGCGCGAGCGTATGGTGCAGGTTCTTGCTCCACCAGGCCAAAAAGGCGCCGAATACGATCAGGACGACGCCGAACTTGATCCAGTTGCCGCCGGCCACCAGCATGCCGATGCCGATGAGCGCGGCAATGGCGGCGGCGACGTACAGGGAGCCGCGGCGCCTGGGCGAGGCAACCAAGCGGGCGAAGTCGGTGACGAGGTCGTTTTCGTACTGATACTCGTTGAGGTACAGAATGCCGTCATCGGCTGCGGCCTGCGTCTCGAGCGCGACCTCGACCTGGTCGGCTGCTTCGGAGGGAACGAGGTTGCTCTCTGCGTCTGCCATGCTCTTTGGACTCCTATCGCGGCGGGCTCGCCGTACGGGTTATTATGGATGCAGTATGCCGTGCGACCGTATGGCCGTCGCGGCAACAAGACTCAGTATACCCGGGGGAGCACCCATGGAATCGTTGTACCGAAAGTATCGCCCGCTCACCTTCGACTCCGTGGTGGGCCAGCAGCATATCGTCTCGACGCTCGAGCACGCCATTACCGAGGGGCGCCTGTCCCACGCTTACCTGTTCTGCGGTCCGCGCGGTACGGGCAAGACCACCATGGCGCGCATCCTTGCCAAGGCGCTGCTCTGCCACAATGCCGAGGCGGCGCGCGCCGAGGGTGCGAGCGGCTGCATGCCCGACGGCACCTGCGAGGAGTGTGAGCTCATCGCTGAGGGCAACCATCCGGACGTCTACGAGCTCGATGCCGCAAGCCGCACGGGTGTGGACAACGTGCGCGAGGAGATTATCAACTCCGTCAACTTTGCCCCGGTGCGCGGCAAGTACAAGATCTATATCATCGACGAGGTCCACATGCTCACGACGGCGGCGTTCAACGCGCTGCTCAAGACGCTCGAGGAGCCGCCGGCGCACGTGATCTTTGTGCTGTGCACCACCGATCCGCAAAAGATTCTGGAGACCATCCTGTCGCGCTGCCAGCGCTTCGATTTCCATCGCGTTGGCAACGAGGATATCGAGCATCGCCTGGCCTACGTGTGCGATCAGGAGGGCTTCGACTACGACGACGAGGCGCTCGCCATCGTGGCGCGCCATGCCAAGGGCGGCATGCGCGACGCGCTTTCCACGCTGGAGCAGTTGAGCGTCTTTGGCAACGGTTCTGTGCATGCGGACGATGCCCGCTCGCTTTTGGGCGAGGTTTCAGACCAGATTCTGGGCGAGTTTGCCCGCGCCATTGCCGCGCGTGATATTGCTGAGCTCTATGGGCTCATTCGCGCACAGGTCGAGGAGGGCAATGACCTGCTGGAGTTGACGCGCGACCTGGTGGCGCACGTGCGCGATGTGTATGTGGCCTGCGTTGCCGGTGCCCGTGCCGAGCTGTTTGAGGGCGGAGCCGAGCAGGCCGAGGCGCTTGCTGCCGAGGCTGCTGCCTTTGGCGAGCATCCTGCCGACCGCCTGGCCCGTGTGCTGACGGTGCTCGACGATGCCGCCTTGGAGATGAGGGGCGCGAGCGACGTGCGCCTGGTGCTCGAGATCGCCTGCACGCGTCTGGCGCGTCCCGAGGCCGACCTGACGATTGAGGCTTTGGCCGAGCGCGTGGCTCGCTTGGAGGCTATGGTCGCCAACGCCGCCGTTCCGGCGAGCGTGGCTGCTGCCGCCGCGGCGC
>CABSMB010000285.1 GCA_902478705.1 uncultured Collinsella sp.
GGACCCTCGATGGCTACCAGTGGAACGACGCCGCATGGCTTAAGCGACGCGCCAGCCACAACCATATGTCGCAGCCCCTTAACATCTACGAGGTACATATTGGATCGTGGAAGCGCCACGGCGACGCGCCGCAGGGCGAGCCGGACGAGTACGGCAACTACCCCGGTCCCATGGATCCCTTCCCCGCGCAGCGCGGCGAGTTTTACACCTACGACGACCTGTCGGTGGAGCTCGTGGACTACGTGCGCGACATGGGCTATACGCATATCGAGGTCATGCCGCTCATGGAGCATCCTTTCGATGGCTCCTGGGGCTACCAGACGACTGGCTACTATGCCGCCACGTCGCGTTACGGCAACCCGCAACAGCTCATGCACTTTATCGATGCGTGCCACGAGGCGGGCATCGGCGTGATCATGGACTGGGTACCCGGCGGTTTTTGCGCCGACTCCCACGGACTTGCCACCTTTAACGGCCACATGCTGTTTGAGCACGAAATTCACCCCAACTGGGGCACGCACAAGTTCGACTTCGCCCGCGGTGAGGTCCGATCCTTCCTGGTCTCCAACGTGCTGTACTGGCTCGAGAACTTCCACGTGGACGGTATTCGCATGGACGGCGTGTCCAGCATGCTGTACCTCAACTTTGGCATCGACGATCCCGGCCAAAAGAAGTTCAACAAATACGGCACAGAGGAGGATCTGGACGCCAGCGCGTTTATCCGCCAGGTCAACTGCGCCGTGGAGGCGCACTACCCCGACGTGATGATGATGGCCGAGGAGTCCACCGCGTGGCCGCTCGTGACCTATCCGCCGCAGGACGGCGGTCTGGGTTTCCACTACAAGTGGGACATGGGCTGGATGAACGACACCCTGCACTACATGCAGACCGATTTTCCGTGGCGCCCCGGCAACCACGGCCTGCTCACGTTCTCCATCATGTACGCCTTTACCGAGAACTTTATCTGCCCGCTCAGTCACGACGAGGTCGTGCACGGCAAGTGCTCTCTGATCGGCCGCATGCCGGGCGACTGGTGGCGCCAGTTTGCCGGCCTGCGCACGCTGGCCTTCTACCAGATGACGCACCCCGGTGCCAAGCTCAACTTTATGGGCAACGAGATCGGCCAGTTTATTGAGTGGCGCTACTACGAGTCCATCCAGTGGTTCTTGACCGAGGAGTACGAGACCCACCGTCATCATCAGGCGTTTATCAAGGCGCTCAACCACCTGTACACCGCCGAGCCCGCTCTGTACGAGCGCGGCTACACCGACGACGGATTTACCTGGATCGATGCGGACAACTCCAAGCAGTCCATCGTGAGCTTTGCACGTCAGGGCGAGGACGTCGATGACGACCTGGTGATCCTGATCAACTTTGATCCGGCGAGCTACGAGAGCTTCCGCGTGGGCGTGCCGCGCGAGGGTGACTGGGAGGTCATCTTTGACTCCGACCGTCCCGAGTTTGGCGGCAGCGGCTATGCCGGCGAGGAGCCCTACACCTGCTCGAGCGAGCCCTATCCCTGGAACGGGCAGATGGACTCCATCGAGATTAAGGTGCCCGGCCTGGCAGGTGTGGTGCTTAAGCGCCGCGGTCCCAGCAGCTACAAGCCGCCGGTGGTTGAGGAGCCCAAGAAGGCGACGCGCAAGCGCACGTCTTCGGTGAAGCCCAAGCCTGCGGCAGCCAAGAAGGCTCCGGCCAAGGCGAAGGCTACGACGACCAAGGCCAAGACCGCCGCAAAGCCCGCTGCTAAGGCCGCAGCTAAGAAGCCGGCTGCCAAAAAGGCCACTACCAAGGCCAAGTCTGCTTCTGTTAAGCCATCTGGCAAGGACGCGTAACAAAGCCGTTACAGCTGTAATTACCCGCCTCGCCGAGGCGTAGGATACAAGTCATAACCGTTCCGGGAGAAACATCCCCGGGGGAAAGGAACGTATGAATAAGATCTTCGACAACAAGCAGGAGTTTACCGAGCTCTATCGCGATGCTGTCATGAGCATCAGCGGCAAGAGCGTCGAGGCCGCCAGCGACCTGGACCGCTTTAACGCCCTGGCCAAGCTCGTGGCCGAGAAGGCACGCACCGTTGCCACTAAGAGCGACGCCCGCGCCACCGCCGAGGGCAAGAAGCGCGTGTACTACTTCTCGATCGAGTTTTTGATCGGCCGCCTGCTCGACAACTACCTGCTCAACTTTGGCGTGCGCGACATGGTCGCCGAGGCGCTCGACGACATGGGCTTTGATCTGTCGGTCATCGAGAACCAGGAGCCCGATCCGGCTCTGGGCAACGGCGGCCTGGGCCGTCTGGCCGCGTGCTTTCTGGATTCCATGGCGGCCGAGGGCATTGCCGGCTACGGCAACGGCATGCGCTACCGCTACGGCCTGTTTAAGCAGGAGATTGTCAACGGCAGCCAGGTCGAGA
>CABSMB010000286.1 GCA_902478705.1 uncultured Collinsella sp.
GGGCGTTACCTCTAAAGCCTCGGCCATTAACGATTCCTGCCGTGGCAGTACTTGAACTTCTTGCCGCTGCCGCAGGGGCAAAGGTCGTTGCGGCCCACGTTGACATAAGGGTCATCGCTCTCGGACTTGCGGTAGGTGGTCACCTTGCCGCCGTTGTTGACAGCAGCCGGGCCTCCCTGGACGGCCGTACGAGCCTGAACCTGTGCCTGCTTGCGCAGCACCGAGCTGCCGTTGTCGCCATCGACGTCGGCGGGGCCGGAGAAGCGTGCACCCTCGAGCGCGGGGTCCTCCTTGTGCTCCACGGCCTGCGGGGCGGCCTTGATCTCGATGCGCAGGACGGTGCGCAGGTAATCCTCGTACATGGTGTCGACGAGCATCTGGAACGCGCCATAAGCCTCGGTCTTGTACTCGACCAGCGGGTCGCGCTGACCAAAGCCGCGCAGTCCGATGCCGGTCTTGAGGTAGTCCATCTCCTGCAGGTAGTTCATCCAGCGGGTATCGATGACGCGCAGCATGACCTGGGTGTTGAGCTCGCGCATGAGGTCCTCACCCAGGCGCTCGGCCTTCATGTTGTAGCACTTCTCGACGTAGGCCAGGACATCGGCAGCCAGGGCCTCGAAGTCCTCGTCGGGGAACTTGGGCGTATCGATATGCCCGGTGAGCTCCACGACCCACTTGCGCAGGCCCTCGAGATCGCGCTCGCCATCGTGGCTGTCCTTGGTGCAGAACTCCTGCACGCAGCGGTACACGGTGTCGTGCATGACCTCGGTGATGTGGTCGGTCAGATCCTTGCCGTCCAGAATCTTGTTGCGCTCGGCGTAGATGACCTGGCGCTGCTTGTTCATGACGTCGTCGTACTCAAGGACGCTCTTGCGCATGGAGAAGTTGATGCTCTCGACCTTGTGCTGCGCGCTCTCGACGGCCTTGGAAATGATCTTGTGTTGGATGGGCATGTCGTCGCCCATGTCGGCTGTGACCATCATCTTGGAGACGCGGTCCATCCTGTCGCCGCCGAACAGGCGCATGAGGTCGTCCTCGAGCGACAGGTAGAACTGGGTCTCGCCCGGGTCGCCCTGACGGCCGGAACGGCCGCGCAGCTGGTTGTCGATACGACGGGATTCATGGCGCTCGGTACCGATGACGGTCAGGCCGCCGGCGGCAAGCACGCGCTCGCGCTCGGCCTTGCAGGTCTCCTTGGCCTCGGCGTTAAACCGCTCGAGCTGCTCAGGCGTCACGTCCTCCATGGTCAAGCCCTCGTACTCAAGGCGCTCGCGCACCAGCTCGTCGGGGTTGCCGCCCAGCAGGATGTCGGTACCACGACCGGCCATGTTAGTAGCAATGGTCACGGCGCCGTAGCGTCCGGCCTGGGCCACGATATGGGCCTCGCGCTCGTGATGCTTAGCGTTGAGGACCTCGTGCGCGATGCCGCGCTTGGTAAGGGCGGCCGACAGCTTCTCGGAGCTTTCGATGGAGACGGTGCCCACCAGGACCGGCTGGCCCTTGGCGTGACGTCGCTCGACGTCATCGGCAACGGCGTTGTACTTGGCCTGGATGGTGCGGTACACCAGGTCCTCGTGGTCAACACGCTGAACGGGTTTGTTGGAGGGTATGACCTCGACGGGCAGCTTGTAGATCTCGCGGAACTCGGCATCCTCGGTGAGTGCCGTACCGGTCATGCCGGAGAGCTTGTCATACAGACGGAAGTAGTTCTGCAGGGTGATGGTGGCCAGCGTCTGGTTCTCCTCACGCACGAGCACGCCCTCTTTGGCCTCGATGGCCTGATGCAGGCCCTCGGAGTAGCGGCGGCCTTCCATGATGCGACCGGTGAACTCGTCGACGATCTTAACCTCGCCGTTGGTGACCACGTACTGCTTGTCGCGATGGAACATGTACTGGGCCTTCAGCGCCTGCTGCAGGTGGTTGACCAGCTGGCCGGAGAGATCGGCATAGATGTCCTCGATGCCCAGACGGCGCTCGATCTTCTTAAGGCCGCGCTCGGTGGCGGCGATGGTGTGCTTGGCCTCATCCATGACGTAGTCGCCCGTGGGCTCGACGTCCTCGGTGGCGGTGAGCATGTCGTGCGACACGTCCTCACCGCGCTCCAAGCCGCGCACGGCACGCGCGAAGTCCTTGTAGGTGCTGGCGGACTTGGTGCCGGCACCCGAGATGATGAGCGGCGTTCTGGCCTCGTCGATCAGGATGGAGTCGACCTCGTCGACGATGGCGTAATGGTGGCCACGCTGTACGCGCTGCTCGGGGCGGGTGACCATGTTGTCGCGCAGGTAGTCGAAACCGAACTCGGAGTTGGTGCCGTAGGTGACATCGGCCTGGTAGGCCGGACGCTTGAGCTCGAGCGGCATATTGTTCTGGAGCAGACCGACGGTCATTCCCAGGTACTTGTAGATGCGGCC
>CABSMB010000287.1 GCA_902478705.1 uncultured Collinsella sp.
GCGATGGAGTTGTCGTTGTGGCTCTCGGCGGCGTAGTGCACGATCGCGTCGTGGCCGGGGACGAGCTCGTCCAGCAGCGCGGCGTCGCAGATGTCGCCCACGACGAGCTCCACGCGGTCGGAGGGCAGCCCGGCGATGTTCTCGGGGTTGCCGGCGTAGGTTAGCTTGTCCAGGACGGTCACGTGCACCCCGGGGTGGTTGTTCACCACGTAGTGCACGAAGTTGCTGCCGATGAAGCCGCAGCCGCCCGTGACGATGATGTTCTTAGGATCAAAAATCTCAGACATTATTCTCCTTATTTACGCAGCCTGCTGCTCAAGGCGTTCCACAAGCTGCTCTTCGGAATGAACAAACTCAAACGGTTCGTACTCGCCGTATGCAGAAGGACGACTGATGGTAACGAGCTGAAGGTCAGACGTGCCAAAACGACCCTGTACCCTTCGCATCATCTCAACAAGCTCCTTGCCTGGTTTAACGGCCATTACCAGCGAACCTTGCTTAGAAAACCACTTAGCAACCAGATAGCGCATCAGCCAACTCCCTTCTGAACTCAGCTTCATCATGAATCAAACCGGCCTCGTAGCGCATTCGCAAGAAGGCACCAATCTTCGAATCAGCGGTCTTCTTATACAAATACTTGTGAAGCCAGTTGTTTAACTGCCTATCAAAGAAAGTATTGTACTGAAGCTCTATCGGATAGCAGCGAGCTTCACGCACATAATAGAGATGAACGCCACGATAACCGTCGTCTATGGCTTTTCCAGCAGATAGATCAACAACTTTAAAATCAGAACCGCTTAACGCAAGAACGGATTCATAAGAATCAACAATGGATCGAAAGCCGAGAAGGTCATTAAAGACTTTACGCACTTGATGATCGGGCCAATAACGGTCTAACTTAAGCTTGATAGACTGAAGAGATTTAATTCGACTGTCTATAGGCAAGTCAACCAATGCCGATTGGCCTTGATACCACTCATTAGCTCGAAAGAGCTCATCAAGCAGGAGGTCCCGATCAAAATAGTGCAGGTTCTTCTTAAGCGATATCCCTAGCTCGCTTTTATAAGAAAGGGATGAGAGCAGCTCGACGGAGAGGCCATCGCGCTCCAGAATGTCGATCATCTCTCGCCCCCTTTCACCGGGCAATTAGTACTCGCGCGGGCTGTTGACGATCTCGCCGGCGGCGACCTTCTTCAGGTGCTGGCCGTAGACCGACTTGCCGTAGGCCGTCGCGGCCTCCTCAAGCTCGGCGGTGGTGATCCAGCCGTTCTCCCAGGCAATCTCCTCGGGGACCGAGACCGGCAGGTCCGGGGAGTGCTCCACGGCGCGGACGAACTCCGCGGCCTCGTGCAGGCTCTCCATGGTGCCGGTGTCCAGCCACGCGTAGCCGCGGCCCAGGGTGACGACGGAGAGCGTCCCCTCCTCCAGGTACATCTGGTTGAGCGTGGTGATCTCCAGCTCGCCGCGGGCGGAGGGCTGGACCTTATGGGCCTTGGCGGCCACGTCGCCCGGGTAGAAGTACAGGCCGGTGACGGCATAGGAGCTCTTGGGCTCGGCGGGCTTCTCCTCGATGGAGACGGCCCTCCCCTGCGCATCGAACTCCACGACGCCGAAGCGCTCGGGGTCGTCCACGTGGTAGCCGAAGACCGTGGCGCGGCCCGACTCGGCGTTCTGGACGGCGCGCGTCAGGTGGCGCGACAGGCCGTTGCCGTAGAAGATGTTGTCGCCGAGGACGAGGGCGCACGGCTCGCCGGCGATGAACTCCTCGCCGATGGTGAAGGCCTGCGCCAGGCCGTCCGGCGAGGGCTGCTCGGCGTAGGAGAGGTTCACGCCGAAGCGGGAACCGTCCCCGAGTAGGCGCTCGAAGTTAGGCAGGTCGGTCGGCGTGGAGATGACCAGGATGTCCTTGATGCCCGCCAGCATGAGCGTGGACAGCGGGTAGTAGATCATCGGCTTGTCGTAGACCGGCAGCAGCTGCTTGCTGGTGACGAGCGTGAGCGGGTACAGGCGCGTGCCCGAGCCGCCCGCGAGGATGATGCCCTTCATAGATTGGACCTCCAAAGTTGGGCGTACACAGTTGGTACTAGTATACGCGAGAGGGCACGCGGGCTGCGAAGCTGCACAAAAGTAGGACGAGGTGCAATGTCGAGCACGCCCGTCCGTCGATCTACTTCCCGACTCTACGCAACCCCGCCCTTTATGCAGCGATCCACCCATGCCTTAAGCCTTCGAGGAAACGTCTCCCTAGCCCCGCTATCAGTATCATCGATATCGGAAACGGGCTCACCGCAGACGAGGTTCGTGATAGGCGCTTCCGCGATTCGCACCTCTCCCCCCAAGATTGGAACAGCAGCTTCGACCTTCCCCACAGACACATCAGGAGACAGCGGGACAAC
>CABSMB010000288.1 GCA_902478705.1 uncultured Collinsella sp.
GCGGTCATCAAGTCCTCCGAGCCACGGCGGCTCGCCACGCCCGCGCGCGCCAAAAAGCGCTGCAGGCGCATGGTGTGCGGGTAGACGGGCCGGGCGTCGAGCGCTGCTGTGCCCGCGGCGCCGGAGATGCTCGTCTCCCCTGCTTCGTTAGTTCTCGTCATGTATATCCTCCGAGGTCTCGTCGACGACCAGGGTGTCCTCGCCCTCGACTGCCTCAACATCTTCAACATCGGTATCGAGCAGTTCGCGCTCCTCGTCCAGGTCCTCGGCCTGCTCCTCGAGCGTGGACTGAATGCTGCGGCCGCTCAGGCGCTCGCGGATAAACTGACGCGACTGCTCGTCGGGGGCAAACTGTTCCAGATCCGGCAGGTCGCGGGTGGAGCGCAGGCCGAACTTTTCCAAGAAAGCATTGGTCGTCCCGTAGATGATGGCCTGACCGCGCTCGGGGTCGCGGCCGAGCTCGCGCACCAGGCCCTTGTCCACGAGCGACGCGATGACGCCGTCGGAGTTAACACCGCGAATGCCCTTGACCACCTCGCGGGTCACGGGCTGGTGGTAGGCGATGACGGCGAGCGTCTCGAGTGCCGCCTGCGACAGCTTTTGCGTGTCCCAGCTCAGCACATACGCTTCGACCACGTCATGGTAGGCGGGATGCGTAAACAGGCGCCAGCCGCCGGCAACCTCGCGCAGCTGAAAGCCGCGGTTAGTCTCCTCATACTCAACCTTGAGCTCAGCCAGCAGCGATGCGCACTCGCCGGGGGCGATGTCGAGCGCGTTTGCCAGCGCGGGCGCGCTCACGGGGTCGCTCGAGACCAGCAGCAGCGCCTCGAGGGCGCCTTTGAGGCTGTTTGCCTCCAGCGTGGAAAGGTTTGACATAGTTGGCCGCTCCTATTCGGTGAGCTCGGGGCCCTCGCCGGGCACGTAGGCCTCGGCGCCCTCGACGCGGTTGATTTGAATGGTTCCAAAGATCTCGTCCTGGCTCAGGGTGAGCGAGCCGCGTTTGGCGAGCTCCAACATAGCCAAGAAGGTGACGACGAGCTGCTCAGTGGTGGCGTCGCCGTCCAGCAGCTCGCGGAAGGTGCAGGTTTGGTGCGTCATGGTAAAGCGGTCGACCGAGGCAACGGTCAGGTCGAGCGGCACGCGATGCGGTGCCACGTGCTCGGCCTCCAGCAAGAAGGTCTGTCGCTTGCCGTCCAGGTCGGCGCAGATGACGGCCAGGCCGCGCAGAGTGATGCCGGCCAGGTAGTCGGGCATAAGGCCCAAAAACTCTGGGTCGGGGCCGGCCACACGCGGGTGCATGCGGCTTTCGGCCTGCATGCGGGCGCCAAGGGCCGCCGCCGCGCCCTTAAACTGCTTGTAGGCGATCAGGCGCTGGATCAGGACCTCGCGCAGGGCGTCGCCGTCAAGCGCGCTCAGCTCCTCGAGGTCTTCGTCGTCCTCGTCATCGTCGATGGTTTTGCTAGGGGTCTCCTGGGGCACCAGCGAGGCCGCCTTAATGTCCAAAAGGGTTGCCGCGACCAGCAGAAAGTCGCTCGCCACGTCCAGGTCCAGTGCCTCGATGCGCTCGGCCTCGGCAAGGTATTGCTCTGCCACCTCGCTGATCGAGATGGCGCCGATATCTACTTTTTGGCGGGTTACCAGCTGCAGCAGCAGGTCGAACGGTCCGCTGTAGACCTGCGTCGACACGCGATACGACATCTTCGACCTCCTTTGACGGCGCCTTCGCGGCGCGGTTTGGGTGCATGTTGCGACCGTTTTGCACGGTCGACCTGTAAGTTTACCCTAGATGCCGGCGATTGCGAAGGAAAGCAGCTGCTCTGCCAGTGGATACACGGTAATGTCGAAATAGCGGCCGATCACGTCGATGCCAGTCCACATGGGCAGCAGATACAGCACGATGATGAGGATGGGCATGGCGTATTGCTGCAGGCGGTAATAGTTGGCGAGCGCCTTGCCTTTGAGAAACGGGACGACGATCGACGAGCCGTCGAGCGGCGGGATCGTGATGAGGTTGAAGAACGCGAGCGACAGGTTAACCACGATAAACGTGGCGCCGAAGTTCATGATTTGGGACGCCGCGGCATAGGACATGCTGGTATAGAGGTTGCCGTACGCCAGGTGCATGAGGGCCGCAGCCAGACACGCCAGCGCGATGTTCGATGCGGGGCCGGCCGCGCTCACCAGAACCTCGTCGCGCTTGGGGTGCTTAAGGTTGTTGAGGTAGACGGGCACGGGCTTGGCGAAGGCAAACACCGGGCCGCCGGCGGCAAGCATAAGCAGCGGCAGAATGATGGTGCCAAACGGGTCGATATGGTTGAGCGGGTTGAGCGAGACGCGACCGCGCGAACGGGCCGTCTTGTCGCCGAGCGCCCAAGCCACAGC
>CABSMB010000289.1 GCA_902478705.1 uncultured Collinsella sp.
GATGCGTTCCCGCCGCAGCCGACAAGGGCGAGTGCGGCAAAGAGGGCGATGCAAAGGGAAAGGATCGATAGGGTCTTTTTCTTCATGGTGGCGTCCTCCTTGTCTGCCGATGACATCACGGCGCCGCATGCTGTTGGGGTACTGATTGCGCTGGCGGCGGATGTCTCTGTGTACTGTGCGGCTTATGCCTCCGTTCATCGCTTGTGGCCGTTGCGCGGCCGTGCCCCAACGGGTTCCTTACTTATAGATATGCCCCAGCTTGTGCTGCTCGGGAGTCTCGAAAGGTGGGCCATATGTCCCATGTTTGGGGCACTGGGCACATGGGGCGGCACGGCTCGGCATCGGCTTTTTCATGTTGCGCAACAGCGCCCTGGGTGGGGGCGTATAGACTTGGCTGTGACAAAAGCTAAACCACGAAAGGTCGAACGATGTTCTGTCAAAAATGCGGACAGCAAGTACCTGATGGATCGACGTTTTGTACGCACTGTGGGGCCTCGCTGGCTGGCGGTTCCGTGCCGACGCCTACGGGCGCTGGTTCTTCCTCTACCCCGGGCCTGACCCAATCGATGCCGCCGGTCGCGCCTGCGCCTCAAAAGCCCAAGAGCAAAGCTCCGATTGTCATCGCGGTGGCGTGTGCTGTTGTGGTCCTCATCGGTGGCGGCACAGTGTTTGCGCTTACGGTGCTCAACGGGTCAAAGAGCTCCGGCACGCAGATTTCGGTGATCGATACCGGATCTTCGGACGAGAAAGATTCTTCTGCCAAGAAGAAGGATGACAAGTCCAAGTCCAAGGAGTCTTCGTCGTCGGATGACGAGGCCGTTCCCGAGGACGAGTCGGCATACTACGGCTCGGGCGATTCGGACGATTACCTAACCGACGTGTATACGTACACGAACGACATGCACCCTTATAGCATGTCGATTCCCAATCGCTTTGAGATGGAAGATGCTCCCAGCGGCAGTGGCGCCAGGTATGAGGATCCGGAGACGGGGTTTGTGATCAACCTGTTTGGCTACGTCAACATTAACGACGAAACTGCACACGAGATGTTCGTCGATGCGGACACCTCGGGCAAGGCCGACCTCTATACCGCAGAGGGCGACAACTGGTACGTGGTCTCGTGGCGCGAGGGCGATACGATCATTTACGAAAAGACGATCGTCACGGATTCAACGATTGCCACGGCGCATCTGGAGTACTCGACCGCAAACCGCGACATGGGGTCGAAGATTATCGACACGCTGCTGCCGACGTTTCAGGTGGGCTAGGCGCCCGTGCCTATAGCCGGCAATCGGAAACACCGATAGCCAGAGCTCCTGACAGCCTTTGTCTTATGGGCTAGACTGGCTTGGACAAGATCGATGAATGGGACAACCGCTTCCTGGCGTCGTTGTCCCATTTTTTATTATGCGTGCGGCCCGTGGTGGCCGGCGCGGTGGGCAGAGGTGTTTCGATGAGCCAAGAGATGATGAATAAACCCTGTCGCGGTTTTGCCGAGGCGCTTGCCGCGCGCGAGCCGGTTCCCGGCGGCGGTAGTGCGAGCGCCTTTGTGGGCGCGCTGGGCGCCTCGCTGTGCGGGATGGTTGCTCGCTATGGCGCGACGAACCCCGCGCTTGCCGATCGCGCGGACGATCTGACGCACGCGTTTGCCCAGGCGGATGAGTTGGCGCAGGAACTTGTGGGTCTGGTCGCCGAGGACGTTCGTGCGTACGGCCAGGTGTCTGCGGCATACGGTGTTCCGCGCGAGGATCCGGCTCGACCGGCTGCGATTCAGGATGCGCTGCACGTGGCAGCCATGCCGCCGTACCGCATTATGGATGCGTGCGGTCGTGCGCTGGCGCTGCTCGAGGACATGGCGGACAAGGGCTCCCGACAGCTGCTGTCCGACGTGGCATGCGGTGCCGTGTTCTGCCGCGCCGCCATGCAGGGCGCAAGCCTCACGCTCTTCGCCAATACCACGTCTATGAAGGATCGTGCCCGCGCCGAGGAGCTCGAGGCGGCGTGCGATGAGCTGCTAGATACGTGGCTGCCACGCGCCGATGCGCTGGCGCGCCGCGCCGCCGACGCTGCAAGGAAGAGGGGATAGCCATGGCTGAGCTGCTGAAGGGCGCTCCCGTTGCCCGCGCGTTGACTGAGGAGCTTGCCGCTCGTTGTGCTGTTCTGCGCGAGCGCGGCGTTGTTCCGACGCTTGCTATCGTGCGCGTGGGCGAGCGCGAGGACGACCTATCCTACGAGCGCGGTGCACTCAAACGCTGCGAAAAGGTGGGCATCGAGGCTCGTCGCGTTTTGCTTCCTGCCGATGTTTCGCAGGACGAGCTACTGGCGGCTATTAAGGACATCAATGCCGACCCTGCTGTTCACGGATG
>CABSMB010000290.1 GCA_902478705.1 uncultured Collinsella sp.
GTGCGAAGCCACCATATCATCGTCGATAGCGGCGGGATCGATCTTGCCGGCAGCCGCATCAAGCGCGATCTGGCGGACAGCGCGGGTGATCTCAGCACGGGCACCATAGTTAACGGCCAGCGCCAGCGTCATACCGGTATGGTCGGCGCACTCGGCAAGACCGCGCTCAAAGACGTCGCGGGTCTTCTTGGGCAGCGCGGAAATATCGCCCAAAAAGACAACGCGAACGTTCTCGCGCTTAAGCAGCGGCAGCTCATCGATAAACGTCTTGGCAAACAGGTGCATCAGAACGTTGACTTCGTGCTGCGGGCGATTCCAGTTTTCGGTCGAAAACGCATAAGCCGAAAGCACGTCGACGCCCAGGCGCACGCAGGCGGTAATGATCTCGCGCAGCGAGACGATGCCGGCCTTGTGGCCTTCGGTGCGGGCAAGACCGCGCGCCGTGGCCCAACGGCCGTTGCCGTCCATGATGCACGAAATATGGTGCGGAATGTTATTGAGGTCAAGGTCGGAAAAACCGACGCCCGCAGGGGCGTCGGCAAAGTACTCGACCAGTTTATGCTCGTCGTATTGCACCTTAGATCTCCATGACCTCGGCTTCTTTTTCCTTCAGAAGCTCCTCGACCTTGGCAACATACTCATCGGTATGCTTCTGGACCTTGGACTGCTCGCGACGGACATCGTCCTCGGTGAGCTCCTCGTCGCGCTCGAGCTTGTTGTTAAAGTCGCGACGGATGTTACGGATGGAGACCTTGGCCTGCTCGGCGTACTCGCGGCACTCCTTAACGAGCTCGCGACGACGCTCCTCGGTGGGAGCCGGGAACGGCAGACGCACGACGGTACCATCGGAGTTGGGGGTAATACCAAGGTCGGAGGCACTGATGGCCTTGACGATGGCATTGATGAGCGCCTTATCCCACGGCTCGATAAGCAGCATGTGGGCCTCGGGGGGCTTGACGGCGGCAACCTGCGTGACGGGCGTGGCAACACCGTAGTAGTCAACGGTGATGTCAGACAGGATGTTGGCGTTAGCACGGCCAGTACGGACCTTGGAGAAGTTGTGCTTGAGGGACTCGAGCGACTTGTCCATGTGGGCGGTGATGTTCTCTGCCATGCTTAATCCTCCTGATAGACGAGCGTGCCGACGGGCTCACCCGCGAGCGCGCGCTTGACGGTGTCCTCGCCATCGATGTTGAGGACCAAAATGGGCATACGGTTGTCCTGGCAAAGAGCCGTAGCCGTGGAATCCATAACCTGCAGGCCGCGAACGAGCACCTCGTGATAGGTGATCTTGTCAAAGCGGACGGCGTCAGCGCACTTGACGGGATCCTTGTCGTAGATGCCATCAACCTTGGTGGCTTTAATCAGAATCTCGGCACCGATCTCACAGGCGCGAAGGGCCGCGGCGGTGTCAGTCGTAAAGTACGGATTACCCGATCCGGCGGCAAAGATAACGACGTTGCCCTTGGACAGGTGGTTGATGGCGCGACGGCGAATATAGGGCTCGCAGATCTCGTTCATCTGGATAGCGCTCATCACGCGGCAGGGAACATCGTTGTGCTCGAAGGCATCCTGCAGGGCAAGCGCGTTCATAACGGTAGCGAGCATGCCCATGTAATCGGCCTGGGCGCGGTCCATACCACCGGCGGCGCCGGCCATGCCGCGGAAAATATTGCCGCCGCCGACAACGACGCCGACCTCATGACCAACGGCGAGCAGCTCCCTGACCTGCTTGGCAAGATGATCGGTAACCTTGGGGTCGATGCCGTAGTTGCCATCGCCCATCAGCGCTTCACCGGAGAGCTTCAGAAGCACGCGTTTATATCGGATGTCGGACAAAGCGATCCTCCTTTAATTAGACTCATAACATAATATCAAAGGCTTAACGGGGAGCCATGAAAAAGCAGGCTGTGAGTAAAACCCACAGCCTGCTCATTACCAGCTACAAGAGCTTATTTACTCGCCACGGACCAGACGGTCAAAGGCAACGACGGTAATGGTGTCGCCGAGCTCCTTGGAGACCTGCTCAGCGTACTTCTTGATGGTGAGGGAGCTGTCCTTGATGAACTCCTGCTCGGTGAGCACGGACTGCTTGTAGAACTTCTCCAGACGGCCAACAGCCATCTTCTCCTGGATAGCCTCGGGCTTGCCAGACTCGGCAGCCTGAGCCATGTAGATCTGCTTCTCGTGCTCGACGGTCTCGGCCGGAACCTGATCGCGGGTAGCGCAGATCGGGGCGACGGCGGCAACCTGAAGGGCAACGTCGTGAGCAAAAGTCTTGAAGGACTCAGCCTGAGCGGTCTCGGCCTTCTCGAAAGCGAACTCGACG